>NZ_JALKBX010000030.1 GCF_023227745.1 Natroniella acetigena
TATTCTCCTTTCATTTGATCTGGCATATTTAATGATAGAGGATATATCGGTTTTTTTGTATCTTTTTTTACTGTTAATTTATGTTATTTTTATTAAATCACAAAAGTCGTTGTTGAACCATTATTTATATAATAAAGCTGTAATATAAAACTTAATAAATTATTACTACCATTGGGGAGTAGTTCATAGGATATAGTCAACATAATGGTATTTACATACCTGGCTTTATCGACAGTAATTCTGTTTAACGAGACCTTTGGTGCGATTTTGTCGTGCCATGAGGTCTTGTTTTTATTTATATAGGTAAATTTTTAATATATAACTTATAGAAGGGGGAGATTATATTGATTAAAAGTACATTAATATTAGCAATATCTTTATCACTAGATGCCTTTGGAGTAGCATTAGGAATTGGTTGTGGGCAAGATCTTAATTTTAAGGAGAAGTTATCTTTATCTTTTTCTTTTGGGTTTTTTCAATTTTTATTAGCTTTAATAGGAGGAATCTTAGGTGGTTTTATTGCTAATTACATTTTTGATGTTTCTAGTTCTTTAGGGGGGTTAATAATATTAATTATAGGTATCCTATTTATTAAAGATGGATTAGAAAAAGAAAAGGAGTGTTTGGATTATAAACTAGATCTTTGGAAGTATGCTCTTTTGGGAATCAGTGTTAGTATAGATGCTTTAGGTGTTGGATTTTCTATATTACATCAGTACTCTATTAGTATGATAGCAACTAGTTCTTTGTTAATTGGTTTAATAGCATCAACATTTACTTTAATTGCAGTATTTACAGTAAAATATATAAAAAGTTTAGCTCTATTAAAAAAGTATTCTGGGTATGTAGGAGGAATTATATTAATATTATCTGGGATTGTGATGATAGCAGGGTGAATTTTGGGAAATGTTCTTATCAATTTAATTGAGTCTTTTAAAAATAATAGATTTCAAATTAATGGTTAAAGAAAATGTTAGCTATAAAAAATTATGAATTTTGACTTGCAATTAATAAAATTGTAGAAGAATATAATTTTTCCTTGACATATTTGTCTTATATATGTATAATTAATAATGGAAAAAATGATAGATCCAATTGTTGAGTGAGGCTCCTGTATGGAGATAAGCTATTGCCCAGAAACGTCCAGAGACGCCAATGGGTAGAACAGATAGTAGACCGAGCTAAGGCCTATCTAAGATAGCTGACTATTTAATTAGTCTATGTCATACAGTGTCGAAGCTTAGACGAGGAGTTGGATGCTAATAGTTAATTATTGTTAGTAAAGAACTCCTTGGGAGTTCTTTTATTTATTTGGGATAAAATTTAATATAAGGTAGATCCAATTGTTGAGTGAGGCTCCTGTATGGAGATAAGCTATTGCCCAGAAATGTCCAGAGACGCCAATGGGTAGAACAGATAGTAGACCGAGTTAAGGCCTATCTAAGATAGCTGACTATTTAATTAGTCTATGTCATACAGTGTCGAAGCTTAGACGAGGAGTTGGATGCTAATAGTTAATTATTGTTAGTAAAGAACTCCTTGGGAGTTCTTTTATTTATTTGGGATAAAATTTAATATAAGGTAGATCCAATTGTTGAGTGAGGCTCCTGTATGGAGATAAGCTATTGCCCAGAAATGTCCAGAGACGCCAATGGGTAGAACAGATAGTAGACCGAGTTAAGGCCTATCTAAGATAGCTGACTATTAATTAGTCTATGTCATACAGTGTCGAAGCTTAGACGAGGAGTTGGATGCTAATAAAGATAGTTATTTTATTAGTTAAGAGCTCCTTGGGAGCTCTTTTATCTATTTAGTAAACTCTTATTTGTAATAAGGCTAATATGATAGCCATAATTTATTGATAAAAAAAGTGAGGTGATAAATAATATCGGATTTTTATGAGAGAAATAGCGTCTATAGCTTTGAAGACTAAACTAAATTTTTAGTTGAAGGATTATCAAGGAGGAATTAAAATGGAAATTAGAGAAAGAGTTGAAAGTTTAATTAAGAAGAAAGAAATGGATGTTTTAAAGAAAGAAGTAAATGAGGTACATGTAGCTGATTTATTAAATTTGATGAAAGAACTAAAAAGAGAAGAACAAGTTATAGTCTTTAGATTATTAAATAAGGACTTAGCTATTGAGGTTTTTGAAAAGTTAGACCCAAATTTTCAAAGAGAACTAATCTCAGCTTTTGCTGAAAATGAGGTTATTGAGATTATTGAAAATCTTGATTTTGATGATCGAGCTCGTTTATTAGATGAATTACCTGCTAAAGTGGCTAAAAGAATTCTTAATAAGTTTAACAAAGAAGAAAGAGAAATGATTGCTGATCTTTTAGGTTATGCTCCTGAGACTGCTGGTAGAATAATGAATCCAGAATATATTAGCTTAAAGAAAGATTTGACAGTTGAAGAAGCAATGGATAGTTTACGAAAGAATAATATTAGTAGAGATACAGCATATACAATTTATATTACTGATCAAGAAAGAAGATTAGAAGGAGCAATTTCATTAAGAGTTTTAGTAATGGCAGATAAAGAGAAGAATATCGAAGATATAATGTATGATAATCCAGTATCTGTAAATACTTATACTGATCAAGAAGAGGTTGCTAAATTATTACAACAGCAAGACTTAGCAGCTGTACCAGTTGTTGATCGAGAAAATAGGCTTGTTGGTTTAGTGACTTTTGATGATGCGATGGATGTACTCGAAGAAGAGACAACTGAAGATATTTTAGATAAAGCCGGTTTTTCAGATTTAGGTCAAAAGGAGTCTGATCGGAGTCAAGTTTTAGTTTCAGGTTCATTATTAGAAGTTTTAAAAGTACGATTACCTTATTTGATTTTAACACTAATAGGTGGTATTTTAGCTGGAACTATTATTGAAGGATATGAAGATTCTTTAGAAGCAATTACAGCTCTTGCCTTCTTTATTCCTGTAATAATGGATATGGGTGGTAATGTAGGAACTCAATCTTCAACAATCTTTGCTAGAGCATTAGTAATTGGCCAGATAAATGTTAAGAAGTTTGCTAGTCATTGGTTACGTGAGATTAAAATAGGAATTACTATGGGAGTATTATTAGGAACTTTAGCTGGATTTATAGCAACTGTATGGCAAGGAAATCCTATGTTAGGAGTAGTTGTTGGAATATCTTTAGCAAGTACTCTTACTTTAGCAACTGCACTTGGATTTTTAGTTCCTTATATGTTAGTAAAGCTAGGTTTTGATCAAGCAGCTGGTTCTGACCCGATTATTACTACTGCTAAGGATATTACAGGGCTTTTAATTTACTTCTTTTTAGCTAGCCAACTATTAGGTCATATGTTATAAAGAAAAATTCGTGTTTGTGATCTGTTGTTAATTTTAATTGTTAAATAGCAATGGATCATAGACACGAATAAGTTTTTAAGATATGTATTATGTAATATTATGGAGGAATTAAGATGGAAGTTTGGGAGTTTATTATAAGATTGTTGGTAGCCTTGATAGCTGGAGTTATTATTGGTGCAGAAAGAGAATGGCGAAAAAGAATGGCTGGAATTAGAACAAATACTTTAGTTGCTGTAGGAGCAGCGTTGTATGTTCTATTTTCAATGATGTTTCCTGAAGAAAGTAGTCCGACTAGAGTTGGTGCCTCAATAGTTTCTGGGATTGGTTTTCTTGGTGGAGGAGTAATAATAAAAAAAGGGTTTAGCATTAGTGGTTTAAATACTGCTGCTACTTTATGGTGTAGTGCAGCTACAGGAGTATTAGCAGGAGCTGGTTATTTAAATAAAGCTATTATAGGTTCTATTGTTGTACTTATTTCTCATCTGTTGTTACGTTATTTTCAATATAAATTTATAGGTGAGCATAACGATTTTAGAGATTCAGAATGTAAAATTATCATTATATTTAATGATGTTGATTTAAGAGAAGGGAATTCTTACTTAGAAAAAATAGCTAAAGAGAGTGGAGGTAATATCAAGCATATTTCTAGTAATCTTATTCAAGATGATGTTTTAAAGATTACTGCTTATCTACAAATTAAGGGAATAGATGTTAAAATGTTATATGATTTAATAAGTAAGTATTCTAAGCATAAAAAGATAGATAATATAGAATTAGAAATAGATGAGTTTAGCACTGACTTTAAAGTAAATAGCAATGCAAAATTAAGTAGAAAAATGTAATATTTATGTTATCCAATATTTAGATGGTGCTGACTATTTTATCGGTGAAATGTCGGCCAGAAGGCAAATTAAAGAAAATATCAAAAATTAAGAAAACCCCTAAGAAACTGGTAGTAGCAAGGTTCTTAGGGGTTATTATATACTTGATTAAGTTAATTGTATTAATGCCAACCCAAATACCTAGTCAGATCTTAACCAGATCTGGCTTTTTCCTTTTCGGGCTAACTTTATGCTAATCTTGGAAGTTAGTTGCTTTAGATATTATGTATAATAATTGCAGATGTTGGCCTGAATTATAAAGAAAATATTGCTAGCTTGATGCTTAACTTAAGCTAGTGATAATTAGGGATAGTGGTACTGAGTGATTGTGTCAGTACTACTATCCCGTTTGTTTTTGGTGTTGCCAATATCCAACACCCAGTTAGATCTTAAACAGATCTGGCTTTTTTCTTTTTGGGCCAACAATGTGTCAATCTTGGGAGTTGGCTGCCTTAGATATTGTGTATAATGATTGCAGATGTTGGCCCAGTAGGGAGGAGGGAGGAATAAATCTATTGATGCTATTTATTATTTCATAGGGCTGATGGGAGGGGGGATTTATTATTGGTTAGGTGGTGATGATCAGTCCTTAAAGTTCCTAATCACTATAGTAGTAGTCGATTATATTACTGGATTGTTATCTGCTTTTGTTTTGAAAGAGTTGAATAGCAAAATAGGTCATAGAGGAATACTTCGCAAGATTGGTCTTTTTTTAAGCATAGTAATTGCTCATTTGGCTGATGAAGTATTGGGAAGTCAAGGAATGATTCGCTTAATGGCTATTTGGTTTTACATCTCCAAGGAGGGGATTAGTGCTGTAGAGAATTTGGCCCAGGCTGGTGTGCCAATTCCTAAAGCTTTGAAGAAAGCTTTACAACAGATTCAAGAGAAATAGGAGGAGTTTTATGAGTGAAGTTATTGGATTTTTGACGGCGACAGGACTGAATTTTGTTCCTGTGATTACTATAGTAGTAGCTTTATTGAGAAAACTTTTTCCTAGCTTAGATCCTTACTTCGAGAAGGGTTCTATAGTTTTAGCAGAGGTTGATGATATTTTAGATGGTATTTTGCTGGAGTATTCAGAGAATAATGCTTTAAATAGAGTCAACGATGTAGTAGAAAACTTAGTCCAACAACTAAAAAGAGCAGGTTATAAAGTTGATCAGGAAACGGAGGTGAAGATTGAGAATCATGTCAAAGGTAGGTTAAAGAGAGAAGAAGGAGCTAATGTTTCTTGGGATGGTGATGATTTGAAGCTGGAGTATAATAAAAACTTTTAATCAAGGAGGAGATAAAATGAGAGGAGTAATTGATCGTTTTGTTGGTGATTTTGCAGTGGTGTTATTGGAGAAGCAAAGAGTGCAGTTGGATGTATTGAAGGATGAGATACCTGGAGATCCTGAAGAGGGGGATTGGCTACAGATTAAATTTATTCCCGACAAGAAGTATACTAAAGAGCGAAGAGAAGAAATGCAGAAGATGTTGGATAAGTTAACAGGTTAATATTATTTGATTCGGTCAGTGCCTTTGGGTGCTGGCTTTTTTATTTTTTATAAAGGAAGAATGAGTTAAATTATAGAAGAAATAATATAACAATAAGTTAAATTGTAGAAACAATAATATAATATGGATGAAATGTTAATTTAGATTTGATCAAAGGGGGGTAAATATGGAGAAGAGTAATTTTGATTTCCTCAAAGAAAGCTGGCCTATACTTGCTAACTTGGGAGAATTGGCAGAGCAAAACTTATATGATGATCCTAATACTACTTTGATAAAACTAAGGATGTTTGGAGAGAAGATAGTTGATTATATGTTTGCTTATGATAAGTTAGAGGAACCAGAAGATGATAGACAATTTAATAAGTTAAAGATATTAAAGCAAGAAGGGTTAATGAATGAAGATATACTTGATATTTTTCACCTGTTAAGGAGAGCAGGTAATAAAGCTGTACATGATACTTATGATTCTTTAGAGAAGGCTAAAACAGTTTTATCTTTATCTTTCAAAGCTGGGGTTTGGTTTATGCAAGTTTATGGTGAGTGGAATTTTGAGCCAGATGAATTTGTATTACCTGATGAATCAAAGATTAATGAAGATATAGAAGTTATGAGACAATCCTATGAAGAGGAGTTGGCCCAGTTAAAAGAAAAGTTAGAAGCAGTTCGACAAGAAGAGGGAGTAGCTCGAGAAACAAGAAAGAAACAGAGTCGAAAGTCAGCTTCACAGATGGATTTAAATGAAGATGAAACTAGAGTAATCATAGATGATAAGTTAAGGCAGCGAGGCTGGGAAGTTGATAGTGAAAATTTAAGGTATTCAAAAGGAACAAGACCAGAAAAAGGAAGGAATTTAGCTATTGCAGAATGGCCAATTGATAAAGAGGAGTCTTGGCCTAGAAGGGCAGATTATGCATTATTTATTAATAAAAAATTAGTGGGAATTATTGAGGCTAAGAGAAAGAGTAAGGATATTCCTTCAGATTTAGAACAGGCTAAAGATTATGCTAGGGATATAAAGCTAACTGAAGGAGAACAGGTAGGAAAATGGGGTGAATATAATGTTCCCTTTATGTTTGCTACTAATGGACGACCTTATTTAGAGCAGATAAAGGAAAAGTCAGGGATTTGGTTTCTTGATGGGAGAGCTTCTACTAATCACTCACGAGTACTGCCTGATTGGTATACTCCAGAAGGATTAATGGAATTATTAGAAAAAGATAAAGAAGAGGCTAATCAAAGATTAAAGGAAGAAGATTTTGATTATTTACGTGATAATAGTAGTTTGAGCCTAAGAGATTATCAGGTAGAAGCTATTAAAAAAGTAGAGGAAGCTATTAGAAATGATAAGAGGGAAATGCTATTAGCTATGGCTACAGGAACAGGAAAGACGAGAACTATAATTGGGTTGGCTTATCGCTTAATTAAGGCTAAGAGATTTAAACGAATCTTATTTTTAGTTGATAGAACTACTTTGGGAGAACAAGCAGAAAATTCTTTTAAAGAAGCAACGATCGAGGACTTGATGGATTTTGGTTCCATCTATGATATAAAAAGCTTAGATGATAAAGAGCCAGAGCGGGAGACTAAGATACATATATCTACTGTTCAAGGAATGCTTAAAAGAGTAATGTATAGTCAAGAATTAGAGGATGTTCCTCCCATTGACTGGTATGATTGTATCATAGTAGATGAAGCTCATCGAGGTTATTTATTAGATAAAGAGATGAGTGAAGATGAGTTGGAGTATAGAGATCCATTAGATTATATCAGTAAATATCGTAGAGTAATAGAGCATTTTGATGCAATTAAGATTGGGTTAACAGCTACACCTGCTTTGCATACTAAGAAGATATTTGGGAAACCGGTCTTTAAATATAGTTATCGACAAGCTGTAATAGATGGTTATTTAGTTGACCATAAACCTCCACATCAGATCAGCACTAAATTATCAACTGAAGGAATTAATTTTAAGGCTGGGGAAGTTGTTCCGATTTATGATCCTGTTACTGGTGAGATTATTAATAATGAGGAACTACCTGATGATTTAGATTTTGATGTTGATGATTTCAATAAAAAAGTGGTAACGGAGAGTTTTAATCGGGTAGTAGTTAGAGAGGTTGTTAAGGATCTTGATCCTTATGGTGAAGAGAAGACGCTTGTTTTTGCTTGTAGAGATAGTCATGCTGATATGTTGGTTAGAATTTTTAAAGAAGAGTTTGAGAAGATTGGAGTACCGGTTGATGATGATGCAGTTGCTAAGATAACTGGTTCAGTAAAGGCTCCTTCAGAGATGGTAAGAAGGTATAAAAATGAGCAGAATCCTAATATAGCAATAACAGTTGACTTATTAACAACAGGGATTGATGTTCCTAAAATATCTAATCTCGTCTTCTTAAGAAGGGTTAGATCACGAATTTTATATGAACAGATGTTAGGCAGAGCTACAAGGTTAGCAGATGATATAGGAAAGACACATTTTAATATTTATGATGCTGTAGGTTTATATGAAGGGTTGAAGAAGGTATCTAATATGAAGCCAGTAGTAGCTAATCCACAGATTGAGTTTACTACTTTGCTTGATGAGGTATCTAAATTTGATGATAAGAAAAGACAACAAAAGAGTATAGATGAGATAGTTGCTAAGTTACAGCGTAAGAAAAATCATCTTAGAGAAGAAGAGGAAGAAAAATTCACTTATTTAGCTCAAGGAAAGGATCCAGAGGAGTTTATTGACTGGTTAAAAGAGAGCTCTGTAAAAGAAGTAGTCGATAAAGCAGAAGATTTGAAGTCAGTATTTAGCTTTTTAGATGAAGATAGACATTATCCAGAAAAGCAGGTTATTGCAGAAAGGTCTGATGAATTGATTGCTCATGAACGTGGTTATGGAAAGGAAGGCAAGAAGCCAGAGGATTATTTAGAAGAGTTCAGTAGATTTATTGACGAGAATATGAATAAGATACCTGCTTTAGAGATTGCTTGTAAGCGTCCTAAGGAGCTGACCAGAAAGGTGTTAAAAGAATTAAAACTAGAGCTTGATAAGCATGGGTTTAATGAAACTAATTTAAATACTGCCTGGAAGGAAGCCAAAAATGAGGAAATTATAGCTGATATTATTAGTTTTATTAGGCAAGAGGCATTAGGGGTTTCACTAATGAGCCACGAAGAGAGAATAGAGCAAGCAATGGAGAAAGTAAAGGGGATTAAAGATTGGAAGAAGGTACAATTAAATTGGCTAGAGAGAATAGAGAAACAGCTGAAAGAAGAGACTGTAATAGATAAAGAAAGCTTTGATCAGGAACCATTTAAATCTAAAGGTGGTTATAGAAGAATAAATAAGATATTTGCAGGAAAGCTTGATAATGTGTTAGAATTAATAAATGAAAACTTATATCAAGATATAGGATAATTAAGGAGGATATTAATTTATGGGTACGCAGGAGATAGTGCAAAAGTTATGGGGTTTATGTGATGTATTAAGAGATGATGGAATTACGTATCATCAGTATGTAACAGAATTGACTTATATCCTATTTTTGAAGATGGCTAAAGAGACAGGTGCTGAGGAGAATATTCCTGAAGATTATAGATGGGATAATTTAAGAGCTAAAGAAGGAGCAGAGCTTAAAAAGTTTTATAGAAAGCTATTGGTTGATCTTTCTAATGAAGGTCAAGGGAAGGTTAAGCAGATTTATGCCAATGCTAATACTAATATAGATGAGCCGAAGAATTTAGAGAAGATAATTAAATCGATTGATGAGTTAGACTGGTATAGTGCTAAGGAAGAGGGCTTAGGTAATCTCTATGAAGGGCTGTTAGAGAAGAATGCCAATGAGAAGAAATCGGGAGCAGGGCAGTACTTTACTCCTCGACCATTGATTGATGTAATGGTGGAGTTAGTAGATCCTAAAGCGGGAGAGAAGTGTAATGATCCAGCAGCAGGAACCTTTGGATTTATGATTGCTGCTGATAGGCATGTCAGAAAGAAGACAGATGATTATTTTGAGTTGAGTAGTAAGGAGGCAGATTTTCAACGAGAAGAGGCTTTTACAGGTTGTGAGTTGGTACAAGATACACATAGATTAAGTTTAATGAATGCTATGTTACATGACATTAATGGGAAGATTTATTTAGGTGATACCTTATCTAACTTTGGAAAGCAGATGAAAGGATATGATGTAGTATTGACCAATCCTCCTTTTGGAACTAAGATGAAGGGAGAAAGAGCTACAAGGGATGACTTTACCTTTCCAACATCTAATAAGCAGTTGAACTTTTTACAGCATATCTATCGTTCCCTTAAAAAAGATGGTAAGGCAAGGGCAGGGGTGGTTTTACCTGATAATGTTTTATTTGAGACTGGTGATGGTCAGAAAATTAGAGAAGATTTATTAAATAAGTGTAATCTACATACTATTTTGCGATTGCCGACAGGGATCTTTTATGCTAAAGGAGTCAAGACCAATGTTCTATTCTTTACTCGAGGAACAACTGATAAGGATAATACGGAAGGTGTCTGGATCTATGATCTGCGGACTAATATGCCAAGCTTTGGTAAAAGAAATCCGTTGAAAAAGAAGCATTTTGAGGACTTTATTGCAGCTTATCAAGCGGAGGATAGATCTAAGGTAGATGATGAGCGATGGTCTTATCATAGTATAGAAAAGATTAAAAAGAAGGACTATAACCTCGATCTAGGCTTAATTCAAGATGATGATGTGACTACTTATGAAGATTTGCCGGAGCCGATAGATGCTACTGAAGAGGCAATGGATCAGTTAGAAGAAGCAGTAGGATTATTAGATGAAGTATTAACAGAACTACAAGAGATTGAGGGGAATTAAGATGGCAAAGAAGAGTTTAGAGAAGAAGTTAGAAGAAGCATTGGTTTCAAAAGAAGAGCAGCCGTATGAAGTGCCTGAAAATTGGGTTTGGGTGAAATTGAAATATATAAATAAAAGAAGTGGACAAGGTATAAAACCTAAAGATTATCCTGATGAAAAATTTGAATTATATAGTGTACCAAGTTATGCTGAAGGAAAACCAAAATATTCTTTAGGTAAAGAAATAGGTTCTAGAAAGAAAATAGTATTTGAAGATAATGTATTGATCTGTAGAATAAACCCTAGACTTAATAGAGTATGGATAGTTAATTCTAAAAATAAATATCGACAGATTGCATCAACTGAATGGATAGTTGTTAATTCCAGAAAAAATGTTTATCCTAAATATTTAAGGTGCTTTTGTATGTCTAGTTATTATAGAAGATACTTAAGAGCTAATACTTCTGGAGTTGGTGGTTCTTTAACTCGGGCAAGGGCAAAAGATGTTAGGGAATCTCCAATAGCCTTGCCACCTTTAAAAGAGCAAAAAAGAATAGTAGCTAGAGTTGAATCAATGTTAGATAAGATAAAGCAAGCACGAGAGTTAATCGAGCAAACAGAAGAATCATTTGAAGGTAGAAAGGCAGCTATCTTGGCCAAAGCTTTTCGGGGTGAGTTAACAGAGCAGTGGAGAGAAAAGAATGAGAATATTGAATCTGCAAAAGAACTTATAGATAAGATATGGGATAAAAGGTTTAAATTAATTAAAACAAAAAGTACAAGAGAACAAAACAAATTAAAAAAATACTATGAGAAAAGTGAAAAAAGAGGAGAGTTAGATAATCCGCTAAATATAGAAATGCCTCCAAAATGGAAAGTATGTCAAATTGTTGATATAGGAGATGTCCATAATGGAGCTACCCCGTTAAGAAGGGAAGAAGAATATTGGGGTGGTAATATAAATTGGATTAGCTCTGGAGAAGTTAAAGATAATATTATAACAGATTCAGAAGAGAAAATAACACAATTGGGATATGAGAATAGTTCTGTTACCCTTCTTAAACCAGGTACTGTTTTACTAGCAATGATTGGGAATGGCAAGACTAGAGGAAGAACTGCTATATTAGATATAGAAGCAACAACAAATCAAAATATTGCAGGTATAGCATTAGAGCATGGATTAATGTGTTCTAAATATTTATGGTATTGGTTTCAATTTAGATATGAGTATACTAGAATTAGAGGGAATGGATCTGGACCTAAAGCTTTAAATGGAAAAAAGGTTAGAAGATTACCATTAGTATTAGCTCCATTAGAAGAACAAAAGGAAATTGTGAAGATATTAGATTCGATGTTAGGTAAAATGGAAAGAGAAAAAGAAATAATAGAGAAAGTTAAAGATAAATTAGCTACTTTAGAAAAATCGATTCTAGCCAAAGCCTTCCGAGGAGAGTTAGGAACAAATGATCCAGAGGATGGAGATGTATTAGAGTTATTAAAGGAAGTATTGAGTGAAGAGTAAATTAGGGAAATCCATTGATAATTAAATAGTGATTAGTTTTAATTCCTGGGCCAACTGCTCAGGAATTATTTTTATAAGTTCAATACAGCTATCTTGGTTTTTGAAGAAATAGTGCTTGATTTTAGAAATAATATTTGGTTTGAAGCTAACCTTGTTTCTGTATTAGGGGCTATATATAATCAGATAGTTAAAACTAATTATATAGAAGTAAGGAATTTACAAAGGAAAGTAGAAGATATATTTAGAATAAATGGTTTTTTATGTGCATTATTTGATCAAGATAGAGCTTATGATAAATATAATACTACTATTAAATATAAAGAATTTAATTCAGATGAAGCACGCTCTTTTGCTGAATATTTAAGAAATGAATTGCTTATAAATAATGAATTACCTAAGATGTCTGAACGGTTAAAGAAAGAGATACGGGGAAATATTGAAGAAATTTTTCAAAATGCAAGAATTCATGGTAATTGTGATAAAGTTTTTAGTTGTGGTCAGTATTATTATAAAAATGCAAAAATAGATTTTACTATAACTGATATAGGGGATACTATTAAAGATAAATATGAAGAAAGATTTAAGCAAAAAATTTCTGGGGAAGATGCGATAAAATGGGCTGTAGAACCCAATAATACTACTAAAGTAGGGACTCCAGGTGGTTTAGGTATAAATTTATTAAGAGATTTTTTAAGGATAAATAAAGGTAAAGTTCACGACATCCAGGTTAGAGTGTTTAAATAGAAGATGTAGTTCAGAAGAAAAACACTCCTAAACCACATCTTCTAATAAAAGCGTCATGACCAATATTTTAAAAAGAGAATATTTGATTTAACCAGACTATCATCTTTTATGGTGATAGTTTTTTATTAGAAGGTCGGTCAACACGCTAATGTTCTAGTTATCTTTTATGCATTTAAGATAGTATGCTTCTCCATGATGAAGGAGAGTAATATTTTTTGGTTAATTAATAAAATAAGCTCATATAATTACATAAGTAATGCCATAATAAGTATAGAAAGAGTAGCAAAATTAAATGAGGATAATTATGAAGAAATAATCCTGGATTGGTTTGAAGAGAATATTACAAGCCAAAAGCTTAGGTTAATGCTAGAGTCTTTAACTTCTGGAGATATAGAGACCTTTGCAGGGGTTTTTAGAGGGTAGGAGGAGATAAAGTGATCGATAAGGATAGAGTAGTAGAAATCATTCGCAAGTATTGTAGCCAAAATCAAGATATAGTAGCAGTCTATCTTTTTGGCTCTTTGGCCCGAGGTACTTTCAATCAAAATAGTGATGTAGATATAGCACTTATGCTTAATCCTAACTTAGATAAATTAGAAGCCTTTGATTTGAAATTAGAGATTGCTGTAGATTTAGAAAAATCATTGGGAGTTGAAGTTGATGTTGTTATCTTTTCTAATGCTGATTTAAGATTAAAGCATCAGATTATTAAAGGAGATTTAATTATAGGAAAGAATAATAAGTTAAGGATTAGAGAGGAAAGTAAAGCAGTTACTCAATACCTTGATATGAGATATTTTTATGATCAATATGAAAAGCAGGCAGGAAAGGAGTTTACTTATGGTTGATAGAGAATTAGTTAGGGGAAGGCTATTAAAATTAGAGGAGTATATTAATGATTTAAAAGAGTATGAAGATATCAAGTTTATTAAATATAAAAATGATAAATTAGTCAAGCGTTTTATTGAACGAACTTTACAGCTGGCCATTGAATCTTGTCTTGATATAGGAAGCCATATTATTAGTGATGAAAGATTAGGAGTAGCTAATACTAATGCAGATATTATTAGAATTCTAGTAGAAAATAATATAATTAAAGATAATGCTGATAATTATATCAAGATGGCCAAGTTCAGAAATGTAATTGTTCATGATTATGCTAATTTTGATGATGAAATTATCTTTGCTATCTTAACTAGAAATTTAAAGGATATAGAAATACTATTTAATTGGTTTAAAGAATATATAGAATAGAAGAGACCTTCTAGATTTAATTCCTAGAAGGTCTTTTGTAGATGAAGAGAAGTAGTGTGACTTCAAATTGTCGCCAAGGCGTCGCCAAACTCAGCGTCAATAGTTTGACACAATGTAATTATTGGTAAATAAAAAACGAATTTATAGGCTTCATCGGCATTATTTTTGTTAAATTATCTCAAAAAAACTATCTTAGCGAGACTTCAAATCCAGGTGTTGCGGGTTCAAGTCCTGCTTCCCGTGCCAATTTTATTTTTTTACATAGCAAATGTTGAGGAACTGTCCGATGAGGGAGATTTTTTATTATTTAGGAAATTATGCTTTTTATAGGTTGTGGATAACTTTTTAATTTTACTATTTTTAATGGTTTGCTTAACCTTATACTTAGCCTTAGACTATGACCGAAGGTCATTTTGTTCTTTCCGGGCCAACATTTTAAAATTAAATATTTAATCATCAGCAGACTCTTATCTCAACAGATGAGAGTTTTTCTTTGGGGTTTACTGTTAACTTTTCTTTGCAGTTGTTTTTAAAACTAATTTTTTTACTATGAAATGAAGGGTTTAATAGATGAGATAGATAGCTTATTTATATATGACCTATTTTTAATTGCTATTGAAGAGTTTAGTAATGTATGTTAAGCTAAAGTGCGGATATATTATACTAGAGGAGGATAAATAATGGCAGGAAATGTTGTTATCAAGTTAGATGATAATGGTCTATTAGATGCAAAACCATTTTTAAAGTGGGTTGGGGGTAAAAGACAGCTACTAGATGAAATTGAAGCTCGTTTACCTAAAAAAATAGTTGAGAGTAGACAAATTGATAAATATGTTGAACCTTTTGTTGGTGGTGGAGCAGTTTTTTTCTTTTTAAAAAATCATTTTGATGTTAAAGAATCTATTATTTGTGATGTTAATAGAGAATTAATAGTGGGGTATAAAACTATTAAAAACAATCCACAAGAGTTAATTGAAAAGTTGAGTAGTATTGAAAATAAATACTTAACTTTAAGTAGGGAAAATGATGAACGAAAAGAATTTTATTATGAAATTAGGGATTTATATAATAAAGAAATGCTTGATTTTGATTATGAAAATTATAATGAAGGATGGATTGAACGTTCTAAATATTTAATTTTTCTAAATAAAACTTGTTTTAATGGAATGTTCCGTCAAAATAAGAAAGGAGAATTTAATGTTCCTCATGGTAGATATGCAAATCCTACAATTTGCGATTCAGAAAATATTTTGAAAGTAAGCAAAGCATTACAAGATACTAAAATTATATGTGGTGATTTTACTGAAACCGAAGACTACATAGATGAAGGTGCATTTGTTTATTTTGATCCTCCTTATCGCCCACTAGATGATACATCTAATTTTACTGGATATTTTAAGGGTGGATTTGATGATAGTGATCAACAGAAATTAGCTGAATTTTTTAGCGAAATGGATAATAAAGGGGCTGATCTATTATTAAGTAATTCAGATCCTAAAAATGTTGATCCAAAAGATGATTTTTTTGAAGAGTTATATTGTGGCTACAATATTGAAAGGGTTCAGGCTAGAAGATCGATTAACTCTAAAGGATCTAAGCGAGGAGCAATTAATGAATTAATGATTAGCAATTAGCAATCCTCCTTCATAATAAGGGCATTTAGCGTAAAAGAAGTTTTGGAAGAAATCCCTGAGATAAATAATTTAACCTCCTAGCTTAGTACTAGGAGGTTTTATATTATCTATTTTAGTATTTAAAAGTTAGCCAAGTAGCTATAAGTTAGGCAGGAATAACTCTGTCTAACTTAAAATTCATCTTAATTTTTTCTCCACTGTTCAAACACACTTTAAGTTCAAAATCTCTAATATCTTCTTGTTCCAATTTTAATTGGTCTAAAATAGCTTCGATAAGGGCCAAGGGCTTACTATCAGTAGGATGTGGTAAGCCTTTAATAATATTTTCTATTTCTTTTAGAGCTTCTTCAGCAGTAATTTTTTCTACATTATCTCCTGTCTTCCTGACTATCTTTGCATGGGAATCCTCATTTTTGGATTGATGAAAGAAGAGTTCAGTTTCATTATTAAGTTCTATTTCTAGTCTGAAGTTATCTACCTCATCTAGTGTTTGTGTAGAAGAGCCTCCTATAAAACCTAACATCGAAAATTGAAGTTCTTCATTTTCTTGAATGCCATAGACCGTAAAACTGATACCAATAGCCAATAAAAAAAGTAGTAAAGCAACAATAGGTCTTTTTGTCTTCAAAAAAAACACTCCTTTTGCACTAAATTAAATTTAATTATTAGTATGATAACTATATAATGTCCAATTAATAAGAGTAAATTATTTCCTGCTTGAGAAGGAGGGTGTTTTAAGATTGCTCTTCTTTTAAGTATCCATATATTTGCAGACCACACCTTTTTCACTCAAATTAGAGATGCAATCTTGTAAGTATCGGTCATTGTGTTCAGGGTAAATAGTATGTTTAGTAAAGTGTTCTGATGGATCAAGAGTGCAGAAGCTATTATCGTAGCCAAGGGTTTTTCCTCTGTAAGAATCATCAATCCATTCTTGGGCAGGGCTATATCCTCGGTCTTTCATTTCTGCCATCACTTTAAAGTGATAGGCAACTAATCTACTAGGGTCATATTTAAAGACATAATCTACTGTAGCATGTTTTTTGCCCCAGCCTTTGCCACGGAGAGCACAACATTCTCGATGTTGACCGAGAAGTTGTTGACGTGGTAATTTATCAATTAAATTTTGATGCCATAATCTCATTTCAACCAATCCCCTTTATTATAAATAATTTTTGTAACAATGATACTATAACTATATTAATAGCTTTTGTCAATACGCTTACTTTAATAAGTAGACTGTTAATAGTTAGGGGTTTTTTAGATTGAGTAAGGATAGAATATATTTTATCAAGCAAAGTAATAATATAGATAGATAGTTTAATTAAATACCAATTGGGAGGTTATAAAAGTGAGAGAATTAACCCAAGCTGAAAAATTAACACTGAGGGAATTATTGCAGATGGAGACGAATGCGTTAACTAAAGCAAAAGCGACTCAGGAAATGATTGGTGATGAGGATCTTAAAAAAGAAGCAGAATCTTCTATTTTAGCAATGGAAGGTAGAATTAAAGGAATGCAACAATTTATCAATGAAAATAATCTAATAAATAGCAAGGAGGTTCATTAATATGGGAAATTTAATGTCATCTTTAGTAAATGGTGATAATCTTAAGGATCAAACAGTAGCTAATGATATGATTGCAGGAGCTAAAAGTGCAGCTACTGCTTATCTCTCTGCTATTTTAGAATCTTCTACTCCTGAGCTTAGATCCATGTATACTGACAGCTTAAATCAAATTTTAGCTGGTCATTCAGCATTAACTGCTTTAGCTGTAAATAAGGATTGGTACAAGCCATATGATATGCCAGAACAACAATTATCTGAAATTTTTAATCAATCGCAACAGTTGGTTGAGCTTCCTAAAGAGTAAATTTATTATAGATACCCCTGCTAATTTTATAGTAGGGGTATCTATTTGAACTGATTAATAACTAGGCAAGATAATGCAAATAAAATTATGTTAATTAAATCTAAAAGAAATCAGACAAAATTTGAATTGTTCTTATGTATAAGATTAAAGTTTTAGTTAAATGCTAAAAATAGTATTCAAGAGCCAACGATACCACTGTAAATATATAAACTATGAAGGAAAGGAAGAAAAAATGATGGAGATTTTAGAAGGCTTATTACATGCACTTAAATTTCTTTTTTGGGCCCTTGCTGCTCATCTTTTTCATTATCGACAGAATTTTTATCATTGGAGTTTATGGGTGCCGGTAATTTCGCTTTATTTTTTGGCTGCGAATCTTCTTCTAGCAGAGCTTTATGGAGCAGACTGGGTATTAACATTATTGGCTATAACCTTAGTTAGTGTGATAGCTACAAACTTATGGGGGGCTTATCTACATTGGGATGGTGTTAAAAGTAGGGTAGGTGGGGATAATGTTCATAATCATATGGTGGGGCCTCCTGTAATCCTACCCTTGATAGTAGCTACCGTTGCTAGTATTGATCTGTTGAGACTACTGCAAGGAGGGATCAACTGATGGTCGAAGGGAAGACTTATTATCCAGATTATGATGTTTTAGATTCAATTGAAGAGTGGGATCCCGTTACTGCTGATGCAGTACTTAAAAGATTAGGACCTTTTCCTGCTCTTAAGTTCTTAACAGCTGATGAAGAGCAGAAATTGAGAGTGATAACTAAACATCTTGTTTATGATCATCGTGATGAAATCTTTGACTGGGTGATCCATTTTATAGATCAAAGACTAGATGATGAGAAAGGTGAATACCAAAGAAGCCCTGATGCACCGCCAGAAAAGATTTTAATTCGAGAAGGATTGCAAGCAATTGATAAATTAGCGGAGAAACTTTATAATGAGGATTTTCTTTCTCTAGAGGTTGAAGAACAATTTGAGATATTGGCTTCTTTACAGGTGGGAAAGGCGGCTAGTATTCCTGAATGGTCAACAATTCCTCAACAAGATCTATTTGATAAGCTATTAATCTTGACTGTTGCTCCTTATTATTCCCACCCAACAATCTGGTCTGAGATAGGTTATGGTGGCCCTGCCCATCCTAGAGGATATTATAGAATTGAACTTGGTCTGGCAGATCCTTGGGAAGCACAGAGGAAAGATGCAACAGATAAGGAGGAAGAGAATGGAGAATGAAAGTTGTGTAGAGAAGGAAAGCTACGTACAGCACAATTGCGATCATTATGAAGATCATCGCTATGATGATTTAGAACATAGAAAGTATGGAGATAAAGAGGTCGATGTCTGTATAGTTGGTATGGGAGCTGCGGGAGGAGTATTGATCCATGAATTGAGTAAGGCAGGGTTAGAAGTAGTAGGGATTGAGGCTGGCCCTTTTTGGGATCCCCAGACCGATTTTGCTAGTGATGAATTGCATGCTTATTCATTAAATTGGCAGGATACTCGTTTATCTGGAGGTAATGATGCACTTAAATTTGGGCCAAATAATTCAGGACGGGGAGTTGGAGGTGGAACTACCCACTTTACTGGAGTATTTTATCGTTTTCATGAAAGTGATTTTAGGGTTAAATCTACCGATGGGGTAGGGGAGGATTGGCCTATTTCCTATCAAGATCTTGAACCTTATTATGATAAGATTGAGAATGATATTAAAGTTTCGGGGCCAAAACATTTTCCTTGGGGGCCTTTCAATGGCCCTTATCCTTATCCTGAAAGAGAACCTATCAGTGCTTGGGCTCAGGTATTTCGTGAAGGGTGTGAGATTTTAGGGATTAGAAGTAGTGTACCTCCATTAGCTATTCTGTCTGCTCCGTTTGATGGACGTCCCCCTTGTACTAATCGGGGTTTTTGTAATGAGGGCTGTAAGCCTAATGCTAAATTTAGTACATTAATCCATCATATACCTAAAGCAATTCAAGAGGGAGCAGAGATAATTACTGATTCAATGGTTACTAGAATATTAGTAGATGATGATGGTAAGGTCAGTGGTGTTGAGTTTAATCATGATGGTAGTTACTATCAACAGAAAGCTAAAGTAGTAATAGTATCAGCTTTTACAGTCGAAACACCAAGATTGTTACTAAATTCAGCCTGCTCTCAATATCCTGATGGGCTAGCTAATAGTAGTGGCTTGGTCGGAAAGTATATTATGCCTCATAGTGGACATGATGTCTTTGCTAAATTTGATCAAGAGATGAGACTATATAAAGGAACCCCTGTAATGGCCTGCACTCAAGATTTCTATGAAACAGATCCTGATAATGATTTTGTGAGGGGTTATACTTTGAATGCACATGGTAATAGACCAGTAGCACTGGCTAAGATTCTGACAGCTGATGCTGGATACTGGGGTAAGGATTTGCGTGAGATTATGTTAAACTTTAATTTTTATGCTCAAATAACGATGGTAGGTGAGGTTCTACCCCAAAAAGAGAATGAAGTTGTCTTAAGTGAAGAGAAGGATGAATATGGAATGCCGCGACCAAAGATAACCTTTAATTATTGTGAGAATGATAATAAGATGATTGAGCATGCGGTAGAGAAGGCCAATCAGATCTTTAAAGCAAGGGGTGGGAAACCAGCTTTTGTTGCAGCGGATACTGGACATCTATTAGGAGGATGTCGGATGGGTGATGATCCATCAAATTCTGTAGTTAATGGCTTCTGTCAAAGCCATGATATACCTAATCTCTTTATCTGTGGTGCTAGTGTCTTTACAACTTCTGGTGGTGCTAACCCGACTGAGACGATTATGGCTATTGCAGCAAGGACTGCAGACTATATTGCTGATCTGGGAACTAAAGGAGAATTTTAAATGAATATTGTTAAGTATTTATAAGACTGAACTTCTTTTTTTAATCTTGATTCAAAAAGAGAGGTCAGTCTTATTTTTTATTGTGGTTTATTAATGGTATCAAGATATAATTAAATATAACATCATTTTAGAGAGGAGAGTAATAAATGAAGAAAATAGTTGTAGTATTAGTCTTAGTTACGGTTATAGGTCTTACATATTCAGATTTAGCTTTAGCAAATGGCACACATACACCACCCGGTTTAGAAAGAACAGGGGGAGTACCGCCTGGCTTAGAAAAGAAGGGAGGCTTACCACCTGGTCAAGCCAAGAAGGTAGAAGATGAAAATAAATTAGACGAACTGGCAAAAAAAGATCCAATATTAGGAGCTAGTAGATCTTTATTCTTACCTGGCTTAGGTCAATATTATGTAGGAGATCAAGAAGGGGCACAAAAATTTATTGCTCTTGAGGTAGTTGGAGCAGGATTACTATTTATTTTTAGCGATTCTGAGAGTGCTAATAAGTTAATAGGTGCAGGGATGATAGGATTGAGAATAGTTTCCGCTGTAGATGCTTATGAGCAAGTACTATCTTACAATCAAAGGATTGCTGATAGATATAGTTTGGAGCTAAAAGAAGATGGTGCTAGGTTATATTTAGGTTATGATTTTTGATTTGAACAAACTATAACTAAAGTGATAGTATCTAAACCAATAGAACCAAGTGATTAAGTTTTTATATTAGTATACATACTGCCTGTAAGGGTTTTAAATCAACTCCATTCTTTATATATAGACCACCAGCTCCAGTTGATTCTAATAACCTTTTATGACCTGCGAAGGAAAATTTGTTAAATTTTCCTAAAAAATAGTGTTATCGTTGGCCCTTAAAATATATTTTTGCAGGGGAAAATACATTTAAGAAGAATATAGTAAGTGAAAGTGGTAATATTTGTTATTTAATTTAGTATATATATATAGTGGAAACTGATAAATTTTAGGATTAAGAAGATAATAATTACAGAAGGGGGAATAATAATGAGCAACAGATATGAAGATGAAAGTTGGCAAGAAAGAATGAGGATCAAACTGGATATTAATAATATGTTCACTGAAAATCTAGGGGATGAACATGGATATACGCAGGAAGATATCAATAATATGCAACTTCAAGCTAATGATGCTCATCAAGCAATATTAGCAGCAAAAAATGAAGGAAGATTAGGGTTTATGGAATTGCCTGAAACACATCAAGAGATTGCAGCTGAAATCAAAGAATTTGCTCAAAATAATCGCCAAAAGTATGATAATTTTGTAGTATTAGGAATTGGGGGTTCTGCTTTAGGTAATATTGCTTTGCAGACTGCCTTAAATCATCCTTATTATAATTTAAGTGATCAACCCAGGGATGGTTATCCTAGATTATTTGTTCCTGATAATGTTGATCCTGTTCGTTTGAAGGGTTTATTAGAAACTTTAGATTTAGAAAAGACTATCTTTAATGTTATTTCTAAGTCGGGTGGAACTGCTGAAACGATGAGTCAATTCTTAACTGCTCGTAATTTGGTTGTTGAAGAATTGGGAGCAGAAGCAGTTGCTGACCACTTTATTGCTACGACTAGTAAGGAGTCTGGAAATTTAATTAAGATTGCTAAAGAAGAAGGAATGAAGACTTATTATATTCCTGATAATGTAGGAGGGCGTTTTTCTGTTTTAAGTCCAGTTGGATTAGTATCTGCAGCATTTACTGGGGTTGATATTGAAGAATTATTAGCAGGAGCAAGGTATATGGCTCAGCTGTGTGATACGGAAGATTTATGGGCCAACCCTGCTTATTTGAATGCGACTTTACATTATTTAGCCGACCAAGATGGCAAGTCAATGTCTGTAATGATGCCTTATTCTCATGCACTGAAGGATATAGCTGATTGGTATCGACAGCTCTGGGCTGAATCCTTAGGTAAAAAGGTTGATCGGGATGGGGAGGTTGTTCATGTTGGCCCGACTCCGATTAAAGCATTAGGTGCTACTGATCAACATTCCCAAGCTCAATTATATATAGAAGGACCTTTTGATAAGGTAGTTACATTTTTAGAGGTCAAGGAGTTCAAAGAAGAATTAGAGATCGGATCAGGATATGATGAGATTGCTGGTGTTTCTTATTTAGGAGGAACTACCTTTAACCAATTGATTACTACTGAAAAGAAGGCGACTGAATTAGCTTTAACTAAGAATAATCGTTTGAATTGTACGATTGTTTTTCCTGAAGTAAATGAATTTACTATGGGACAATTTATCTACATGTATGAATTACAGACTGCTTTTGCTGGGGAGTTGTATAATATTGATGCTTTTAATCAACCAGGAGTTGAGCTAGGGAAGGAATATACCTATGGAGTATTGGGTAGAGAAGGATTTTCTGAGATGAAAGATGAGTTTGATGCTCGACCTAGTAAGGATGGAAATTTAATCATCTGATTTATTTAATTGGCCCTCTTAGAGGGCCTTTTTTAATGAGATGAAATTTCCCTTTTCGAGTCTTGGGAAGACTCTTCATGGTCATTTCATTTCATAAAAGATCATTTGAAATAAAATTTCCCTAATCTTTCTAAGAGGATTTGATTTTTTAATTACAGAACTGTTAAAGAAGGTAAGGGTTATTTTAAGTAGCTAGAAATATTTTTAAAAATTTAACATAAGATTTAATTAAGGAAATTTAATTTAGAGAGGGAGGCAAGGTAACAATTATTTTGTTAAGATTTAGTTTAGTACTACTTTTTCTGTTTAGCTTAGGGTTGTTTGGAAGGAAAGAGGTTCCATTTACGTCTTTATTGGGAAAGGAAGTAAAAGGTAAGTGGCAAAAGAATGGTTATGATTCTAATTTGATCTTTAAAATTTTAACAGAACCAGATAATAATTTGGAATTACCTAAATATCATCAAAAAGCACCTGTAAATTTAAATGTTGATTATGGAAAGTATTATTTAATCTATGCTGCTTTGGGCGAATATAATGTCTGTAATTATGATATAAAAATTGATAAGATTATTAAACAAAGAGATAAAGTAATTGTGAGGGTTAAGACAGTTAGTTGTACCTCTGAATGTATAGGTTTAGAATTGATTAATCTACCTTATGATCTAGTAAAAGTTCCTAAAGAAGAATTAATTGAAGGTGAAGAAGAATTAAAATTCAAATTTATTGATCAAGATAATAATTTATTAACTATTAAGAGCTTGAAATTAAACTAATTTAAATAGTTGAAAGGGGAAGAACAGTGGTAATTAAGTATAAAGCACTCATTATAATATTTGTAGTAGCAGTAGTATTAATATCAGTTCAGGTTGAAGCACAAGGAATAAATCTATTGGTCAATGGAGAAAAGGCAGATGTCAATTTAAGAATCGTTAATGGTAGGACAATGGTAACGCTTGATTTTGTCAGTAGTTATTTTGGAGCTGAGGTAGAATGGGAAGCAGGGTCAACATCAGGAAAAATCATTCATCCTTATAAATTAATTAAGCTAGAAGTTGGTAGTAAAATAGCTTTAGTCAATTCTGAACCTATTCCCTTGGGTGAGAATGTTAGGTCAATAGATGGACAAGTTATGCTACCATTAAGGTTTTTGACAGGGATCTATGGTGGGAATTTGGCATGGCAAGAAAGTAGTAGATCGATTTATTATCAAGTTAATCAAATTAAAAATGTTGAAGTTAATGAGGAAGATAATAAATTTCAACTGATTATTGATTCAGATTATATTTCTAATTATGATTTACAGTTATATCATCAGCCAAGCAGGTTGGTTTTGGATATGTATGATGTTAGTTTTAAAGAGTTAAAAGAAACAATCAATGTAGGAAGTGAGGTAGTAAATAGGGTTCGGTTTAGTCAATTTGATTTTGCTCCTGTAATTACTAGAATTGTAGTTGATATTGGAAATATGAGTAGTTATAATATAAAAGAAGAGGGTTCTAAGTTGATTTTGGAGGTAGAAGCTAAAGAACAAGTGATAGCTTCCTCAATTATTAGCACTAATTATAATCAATCTAATGAATTACAATTGCAAAATAGGCGAGTTGTAATCGATCCTGGTCATGGTGGGCGTGATCCTGGGGCAATAGGTGTTACAGGATTAAAAGAGAAAGAAGTCGCCCTTGATATATCTACGAGAGTTGATGATTTATTATATCAAGCAGGAATCAATACTTTAATGACAAGAAGGGATGACTCTTTTGTTTCATTAGCTCGGCGAGCTGAGATAGCTAATAGGTTTAATGCTGACCTATTTGTCAGTATTCATTCTAATGCTAGTTATAATTCATGGGCCAATGGACTTGAAACTTATGCTCATTGGAATGCTAGTCAAGATAATTGGGCCTTAGCTTGGTATGTGCAAGATGAAATTTTGCAAAGAACAAATTTTACTGATCATGGCTTAAAAGCTGCTAACTTTGCAGTTTTAAGGAGAACAAATTTACCAGCTATCTTAGTAGAAGCTGGATTTTTATCAAATCCTAATGATGAAGAGATGTTAAGAGAGCCCCAGTTTAGGCAACAGGTTGCCGAGGGGATTGTAGCGGGAATCAAAAGATATTTTGAGCAATAAAATTGATTATTTAAAAAATCTAGTAGATTTTTGTCGTTAGGAATTAATTTTTTGCAATTTATCAAATAACTTGGAAATTTAAAGAGGATTTTATTTAATGAGAAAGAATATTAAATATAAGAATAAGATAAAGGTTAAGTAAGTGTAGAAAATTGTCTAGTTTAGGAGGCAAATAAGATGCCAAAAAAATTATCAATAGTTGTATTACTGATATTAATTTCTCTTATTTCATTGCAAGTAAATGCTACAGAAGAGATTAGTCTGGAAGTCAATGGGGATATTGTGACCGATGATTTAGATTATAAATTATTAGATGAAGATATATTAATCCCATTACATAATCTAACGGATAATTTACCAATTAATGTCAGGTGGTTCAGTGCGATAGAGACATTACAATTAGAAACTGAAGATAGGATTGTTAAATTAAGGATAGGTGATCCTAATTTGCAAGTTAGTCAGCAGATGCTTCAGATTCCTGTAGCAGCTAAATTAATTGATGACCAACCGATGGTGCCTCTTAATGCTCTAGGTGATATTTTAGGTTTGGTAATTGATGTTGAACCTAATAATAGAATAGTTAAAATATCTGAAACTAGAGCAGAATTAGAAGCAATAGATTATATAAAGACTGATGATTATGAAGGAGTAAGGATAACAACTAGTGAGCCGATAAATTATCAGCTTGATTTGGTTCGAGAGCCATATCGGATAGCTTTAGATCTGGAAAGAACTGCTCTTAATCGTGATTTAGATAAATTAGACTTAGAGAGTAGTCAGTTGGTTAAGGATGTTAGGACTTCCCAATTTGATGCTAGGACAACACGGGTTGTATTAGATCTATTTGCTAATGTTGATTATCAACTTAAGGAGCTAGGAAGTGATGATAAGTATAATTATTTATTGCAGGTTAGCTCGATTATTAAAGACATAAGTCATAGTGAACGGGGTTTGAAAATAGATGCGACGCGACCTTTAGGAGTTAGCTCAGTAAGTTATTTATCAAATCCACAACGAGCTGTAATTGATATTAAGAATGCTGCCTTAGCAAAAAGTCAAACTTTAGAAGTTGACGATCCATTGATTGAGAAGGTTAGAATGAGTCAATATCAGACTGAGCCTCACAATGTAGTTAGAGTTGTGCTAGATTTAAAGGATAATACTAAGGTTAACTTAGCTCATCAGGATGAATCATTACTAGTTAAATCAATTAAATCTGAATTAGAAGAGATAGATTATGATGATGCTCAGGGACAATTATTATCTTTTGAATTAACTGAGAGGGTAGAGCCAGAGGTGATGGCTTTAGCAGAGGGTAATAGACTTGTTTTTGATTTTCCTGATACTAGTAAAAAGGTGATTGAAGAGCAGATAGATATTGATAGTGAATTAGTTAAAGGGGTACGTACTTCTCAATTTAGTGATGATATAACCAGGATAGTTGTTGATCTTAAGGAGCTTGTCCCTCATGAGTTGGATTGGGAAGGGAATACCTTACAAGTTAGATTAATGAATCGCTTGTTAGGAGTAGGAACTGGCTCTGAAGGCTTAAAGACCGAGTTAGGATTATCTCTATTGACTTCGACAGAGTATGAGGTTTATAAGTTATATGATCCATATCGTCTAGTAGTTGATTTAGAAAATACGGTAGTGGATAAAGAACAGCTTACTATTTCTGAAAAATTAGGGCTGGTTAAGGATGTTAGGGTAAGTCAGTTCTCTACTGATCCTAAGCGGGTCAGGGTTGTCTTTGATTTAGATAGTGATGTGGTATTTGAATTAGAATCTGATGAAATAACTAAAGATATTGATATTAAATTGAATAGATTTAATCTTAAAGATAGAATTATAGTTGTTGATGCTGGTCATGGAGGTTATGATCCTGGAGCAATAAGTCCTTCAGGTTTACGGGAGAAGGATGTAGCATTAGATATTTCTTTAACCTTAGAAGAGTTATTAAAGAATGCAGGGGCCAAGGTAATTATGACAAGAAGAGATGATTACTTTGTTGACCTAACGGAAAGAAGTGAAATTGCTAATAGCTTAGATGCTGATCTATTGATCAGTGTTCATGCTAACTCTCATACTGATCAACGACAGTTAGGAACAGAGACCTATATTGCTCGTGATGCTGATGAACAAGAATTTTTATTAGCTGAGTATATTCAACAAAATAAGATTGAAAGATTAGATACACGTGATCGAGGGGTTAAAAAGAATAATCTATACGTGCTAAGGAATACTGAAATTCCAGCAGTTTTAAGTGAGGTAGCTTTCTTAAGTAATCCAGAAGAGGAAAAGTTACTGAAAAAAAGCAGTTTTAAGCAGAAAGCGGCTATAGCATTATATAAGGGAATCAGTCAATATTTTGAGTTGTTACTAGAGGAGGAATTCTAATGAGTGCTTCTAAGGCTAGAAACTTACTGATAGTAGGTGTGATTGGTGTGGTTATAGCTTTGATTTTGATCTATCCTCGTTTGTTTGCTACAATGGAGGTTGAGCTTTATTTTAGTGATGCTCAGGCCCAATTGTTAGTAGTAGAAACACGAGAAGTAAGAAGGAATAATTTATATCAAAATACAGTTGAGGAATTGATTAAAGGACCACAATCAGAAGAACTAGGAGTTACAATCCCTCCTGAAGCAGAAGTGATTGATTTAGAAGTAGAAGATAAATTAGCCATAGTAGATTTTAGTCAAGGGTTAGTTGAGCAACATTGGGGTGGTACAACTGGGGAGATATTAACTGTTTATTCGATTGTTACTACGTTGGCCCAATTTGATGAGATAGAGCAGGTACAGATCTTGCTTGAAGGAGAAGAGGTAAAAACATTAAGTGGACATTTGAAGTTGGAGCAACCTTTAGAATTTGATCCTCATTTAATAGAATAAGAATAATTTCTTTGGCGAGACTTATTGTCTCGCTTTTAATTTGTTTAATTTAAAATAAGTTTGCTAGGTTGCATATAATATAACTAATAACTGAATCATATACGTTAACTTAAGTTAAATCTTGTTAAATTACAGACTATAATTGTAATAAAGTTACAATTATGTGTCAGTGTCCGTAATCCGGAGTGCCAAGCTAAGCTTATGTTTGTCCAGTTGGTGAAAGTCCAACCTATTTAATTAC
>NZ_JALKBX010000031.1 GCF_023227745.1 Natroniella acetigena
CCTAGAGAGCAACCAACAGTTTTGATTATTTTTAAATAGTTTTAATCAATTAATTATAAGCTGTTTGGTAGCTCCTTATATATGTATGCCTCATTAGTAATTAATTAGTCTTAATTTTTCATGTGATTTAAAATGACTCTGAACCTAAGGTTAGAATTAATTTAACCTACCATAAACAACAGGTTTTAGACCTTACTCAAACTTAGACTTAGCCTTAAACTCAAGAACTTAAGCTACTAATTTTATTTCACTAAAAAAAAGCCATCTCCTTTATTCATAGATATAAAGTGGCACTTTGCTACTTTATATCAGTTGACAGTGAACAGTAGATATGGTTTCTATTGGTTTCACGAAAGGTCTTGACAAAAACCTGTAGGGACGGTTGACAGTAGGTAGAAAAACCATTAAAACCCTAAAATCTTAAACCATGTTTAATATTGAATACATACGTACTTTAAACGACTTATTTTTTAAGATTTTGCATTTTGTAAACCGTAAACTGTCAACTATATTGTGTCGCTTTCAGTGACACAATATTATCATACCCACTTTAGGTTGATAATATATAAACTGCCTGCCTCTCCACAAATTACAATTAAAATTTGATAGATCTTCTCGATAGAGTATGTTAAAATTTTAAGTACAGATAGACCATATTAGAGAGGAGTACTTACTAAGAATGCCGAAAAAAATTATACTATCAATTCTAACATTAATTCTAGTAGTCAGTTTTAGTTTACCTGTCATGGCTTTTCAACCACAAGACGTAGCTAATAATCACTGGGCATTGAACTATATTAATTCGTTACTTGACCAAGAGATTATGTATGTTTACCACAATGGAAACTTTGCACCAAACCAAGCAATTACTCGAGGGGAGTTTGCTTACTCTCTAGCTAGAGCGATGGATTTAAAACCAGCCATCGTTTCAGAACTAACTGATATTACAAATCATCCTGCTAAAGGATATATTTCAGCTTTAGTTCAAAAAGAAATTATTACGGGTTATCCTGATGAAACTTTTAGACCACAAAATCCGATCACTAGAGCGGAAATTATTGCTATGCTCAGTCGGAGCCTGGAACTTGATCAAGAAGAGAATAGTATCAAGATCGGAAATAATCATTACTCAGATCTTGCTGATGAACACTGGGCCAACGAACTGATCAACCTATCTTCTGAAATTGGAATGATCGATGGTTATCCTGATGGAACTTTTAGAGCAGATAATCATGTCACTCGAGCAGAAAGTGCAAAGTTGTTGACCGAATTAATGAACTTTGAAGTAATCACAGGAGATATTGTTGAGACATATCCTATCTCAGGTAAAATCAGAGTCAATTCAGAGCAAGGAACTGAAACAGTTGATGTGGAGCAGAATAGTTTAATTGGAAGAAACAATCGCTTAGTCGACTTAGATGAAATGCTAAAGTCAGATCAAGTATATCTACTCTTTGATCAAAATAGAAATAGAGCTATCTATGTTAAAGCTTATGGCTTAATTACCCAAAAAGATTTAGCTAGTCAAGCAAGCGAGTTAACTGGTGACTTCTTCAGCCCTGATGAATTAATCTCAATTGCCGATGGAGACTGGCAAAATGTTACACCACGATTACGACAAGAAGTAACTAAGAATTTACTTGACGAAGGACTATCAACCCAAGAAGTAACTGCTTTATTGAATACTGATTGGGATCAATTGCAAGATTTAAGTAGAGAGCGTCTAATAGAATCTATTTCTATTAGTACCAATATCTCAACCGATATAATTAAAGCAGCTATTGAACAAGATTGGGATAAAGCACAAGAATTAGCTAGACAAGATGCTATTAATTCTGCAGTCACACAGATTTTAACTAATAGCTCTTTATTATCCTAAATTAGTAACAGCTAAGGCAGATGCCTTAGCTGTTTTTTATATAATCGTATAAACTTTTTTAATATTTTGAACTTGATCCAACTTTTTACTAAAATATGCCCTAGCTAAATCAAACCTATTCTTTTGTAATGACGAAATAGTCTTATCACCATATACTTTCCATTCTTCTCTACAAGTATATTCCAAGTCACTATAACCCATAAAACCTAAAACATCTTTAAGTGGATAACCAAGAAAAATACCAATCTCATGTGGAAAAACTCCAGCACCTAAATCATGCTTTTTCAACTTAGTAACTAACAGATCAAGATATAATTTAAATTTATATTCTTCAGGATAACCTAATTTCCTTAAAAAATTAAGTGCTTTCAGATTATCTAACTGTTTATCTAAAGCAGCTTGATGATAAAATAGGATTTTTCTACGAGTAAATCCTTGGTTTAATTCTATAATCTTTATCTGCTCATAATAACATAAGATCTCATTTTTACACTTATCCCACAGCTCATAATTACCTTTATCTACCTTTATATTCTTTAGTTCAGCAGGTTTGGCCCCGAGTATTGTAGCTCCAATACTCTTTAAGGTATACCTAATAAAATCAGTTTCTAAATTCTTATTTAATTTATTTATACCCTCACCTCCAGTAATTTCATCTAGTATTCTCAATTAAACCAAAGCTTATTAGCAAACTGCTTAGTAGATATTTAAATTTTTATGCACTACCGTTTCAATTGATGATTGATAATCAAATTCAAAATATTAAAATCAAAATATTGAAAAAGTCAATATTGAGAAGCCAGAAGATGCTTTAATTTTTCAGTCACCCATATTTTCTTTTAGCTGAGAGTACTCCTAATTAATAATTTTAGCTATGGTACTTATAGATCTCTCTCAATTCAATTGCTAGTCTTTCTATATTTTCTATAATTCATTCGTGAAAATCAATTAATTTCTCCATTGAACATCTCATTTTTATATTTTTTTGAACCAACTTAACTTTACTTAAAATATTAATTTCAAACAAGTTAAAATTAAATTGAATTTATCCTTGCAATTCAAAAATCAGTATGTTATTATATTAATTGTTGAACAGGAAAGAGCCGAAGTGGCGGAATTGGCAGACGCGCTGGATTCAAAATCCAGTGATCCTTGCGGTCGTGTGGGTTCGACTCCCACCTTCGGCACCAATTAAATTAATCAAGTACATAATAACCCCTAAGAAACCTTGATACTACTAGGTTCTTAGGGGTTTTCTGATTTCTGATATTTTGTATAAAATTCTATCTCGCCGACATTTTGCCGACGAAATAGTCGGCACTATCCAACACAGGATAATATAAATTGGCATTTTTCAGTAAAATCTTGACTTTAACTACTAATCAAACTAAACACATTCTAGTCTTTCCTATTGTAAATTAAAGTTCAAAATTAATTTTAATCTCTATTACCTCTTTATACTCAATTATTAGTTATTGATTTTTCTAATTTATTGCTTTTTGTCCTATTGTGATGTTTACAGAGAACTTGACCATTAAACACCTCAGTCTTACCACCTTTAGAATGTGGTAAGACATGATCAGCTTCATAATCAGACCAGCTTACCTTTGCTTCTTTTTCAGCCACACCTTCCTCTAAACATTTTTGACAGAAACCATTATCTCTACGATATATTTTAATCCTTTCAGCTTCATTGAATTGTCTCTTGCTATCTTTAGGTAATATTTCGTGATTGTTTTCTTCTAAATAATTAAAAAATATTAATCTTAAAATCCGATGTCTTATTTGTACATTATTAGAACTTTGCTGTCTATTCGAGATGAAATTTAGAATATTTGAGTCATCATCATTCTTCTTACTCCATCTATTATAAAAATAATTCAGAAATTCTTTAAATATTTCCTTCTCTTTATCTTCAAATACATAATGTTTCTTCAAATGTCTTAAAAGTAAGTAAAATGAAATTATCATATATTCTCTCTTAAATTCCTTTAAACCATTTTCCTCATCAAGAATAGGGTCATCTTTAAATATATCATAAAATGTATTTAAGTTTGAAATCACATTTTTAGCCAATTTAGTTTCTTCAAATGAATCATCCCCTACACCATCTTCTCGCCTGTACTCATCAATAAATTCTTCTACTGCTTTATTATTAAGATCTGTTGCACCATCAGCATCTTCAATTAATAGAAATCTAGTCATTAACATAAGATGCTGCATCCTATCATTTTTTCGATCTATAATATTAAAAAATTTATGCTTGTTCTCATTTTCGTCTACTGGCTTATACTCTTGATAATCAAAAGTAATATCATCACTAAACTTAACAATAAAATTCCTAGAGATACTTGATAATCTAGCATGAGCTTTTTCCATATAATTAAGTGATTCTCCTTGCTGTAACCTCCAAAATATTTCTGTTGCAATCTCTTGGTGTTCTGGATTAGTAGGATCTTCTATCCCTTTTACAATATCAGCTTTAAACATTAATTCTTTATCGATAAATCGTCTAAATTTAGCAGATAATTCACTATAATATTTTTTAGATAACTTAGAATTTAAATCTTTCAAAGAACTTGGTAATCTAATCTTATCAGAAAAGAAGTCTTGAATAGTCGTAATACGTTGCTGACCATCTATTATTTCACTTACTGTCTCGTTCTCACCCAATCTAACTTCACGTATTATTATGTTAGGTATATAATACCTTCTAAATAAACTATCTAATAAACTTTTCTTTTTCTTTTTAGACCATACATTTTTTCTTTGATAAGGTGGTCTGATCACATATTCTTCGCTATATTTATGAAAGTCTTCTATTGCTATTGATTTTTGAAACACATCATATTTGGAATCTGGATTAAATGGCATTTTAATCACCTCGGTAAAAATATTTTAAATCATTTATAATAGATCTACTTCACTTTGATTATCCTCATCTCTAGTTAGATAATAAATACCTGTTTCTTCACTTTTTTTAGAGTTACTATTAATTTTTTAGCTCATTATACTTCTCTATTTTTTTAACAACTTATTTTTGTTCATTTCTCTTTCCTCCTTGTAAATAATATTCTAAAAATCTCATTCAATTTATAATAAAAAACACAAAGATATAAATGTTCATTTATATCTTTGTGTTTTAATTATATTATAGTTTAAATGCTCTTTATTGTCAAGTTATGGAATTTGTACATAGTGTAAAGAAGATCAATATTAAAAAATTATTCTTATAATAAAAAAACTACATAGACCAAAATATTTTAATTCATAAAGAACAACTTCGAAACTCCAGTGTATTTTATAATCAATAAAAGAACCAAAAGAATTATCCTTCCAGTATATAAAATCAGCCTAATCCACTAAACTATGTGTCTAATTTAATGAGGGAACCTCACATTTAGGTTCCCCTATTATCTAATACTTTCTGGGCTACAATATGCATCCAACCCTTTGCTATTTCTATAATCTACGAAGCACACAAACAAAAAGACCCGAATCAAAAATTAAACTCGAGTCTTTTATTTCTTCTATAAATATTCACTAGAATTGCATTAAAAACAAAGAAACTATATCTAAAGCTAATAATAACAAATCAACCATTTATCTCTCTTGGATGTAATTCAGGTCTATAAACTTCATTTTCTGTTTCTAAGCCTTTATTTTCTGCAGCAAAATTCTTAAATGCTACAGATAACATCAACTTAATTCGATTCAACTGATTTACTTCACTAGCTCCAGGATCATAATCGATCGGTTTAATATTAACTCCAGAATAGTAACTTCTAAGCTTTTTAATCATTCCTTTGCCAATAATATGATTTGGCAGACAACCAAATGGCTGTAACATTAAGATATTCTTAACGCCCTTTTCAATTAACTCAACCATCTCTCCAGTCAAAAACCAACCTTCTCCAGTCTGATTACCTAAAGAAAGGTGTTTTTTAGCTCCCTTAGCTATCTCATAGATTGTATCAGGCTCTGAAAAACGTTTGCTCTCTTTTAAAGCCTTTCTCATTGGTCGGCGATAGAAAAACTCAACACCTTTAATTCCTAGCTTACTTTTAATCATCCCCCATAAACTACCAGATAACTTCTTATACTTCTCTTCAGTATTGTATAAAGAGTATAAAAAGAAGTCTAGGAGACCAGGAACTACAGCCTCAACCCCTTCACTTTCTAAGAAATCAACTACATTATTATTGGCCGTTGGGTGGAATTTAACTAAAATCTCTCCAACTATACCTACTTTCGGCTTTTCTAAACCTTCTTTTAACTCTAGATTATCAAAATCACGAACAATATTTCTAATATTCTCCTTATACTCTTTTCGATTTCCACTTGCTAATGACTTTTGACATTTATCAACCCATTTTTCATATAATCTATCTGCTGTACCAGGATGCTTTTCATAGGGACGTGTTTTGTATAATACCTTCATTAATAAATCTCCATAAATCACTCCTTCTAGAGCTCTATGAACTAAAGGTAGAGTTATCTTAAAACCTGGATTCTTCTCAAATCCTTGGGCACTTAGAGCTATCACAGGTACCTGCTCTAAACCAGCATCTTGAAGAGCCTTTCTAATAAAGCCTACATAATTAGTAGCTCGACAACCCCCACCTGTTTGAGACATAATAACTGAAGTATTATCTAAATCGTACCTTCCAGATTTTAGAGCCTCTATTAATTGGCCAACTACAATTATTGATGGATAACAAGCATCATTATTAACATACTCTAATCCGATATCAATCGCCTTCTTATCAACTGCAGGCAATACTTCTAAATCATAACCTGCTTCTTTAAAAGCAGTCTCAAAGAATTGAAAATGAATTGGCGACATCTGAGGCGATAAAATAGTATGATTCTTCTTCATCTCTTTTGTAAATACTCTTCTTCCTTGCGGCTCTTCTTTCTTTTTAGGAGTAAAGTCTTCTTGCTTTCTCTCTTCCATAGCTGCTAGCAAAGACCTAAGTCTAATCTTAGCTGCACCTAAATTACTTATCTCATCTATTTTAAGACAACTATACAATTTACCATATCTATCTAAAATCTCTTCTACCTGATCGATAGTAACTGCATCTAAACCACAACCAAAAGAATTAAGTTGAACTAATTCTAAATTCTCCTGCTGGGCTACAAATGTAGCAGCAGAATATAATCTAGAATGATAGACCCACTGATCAATTGCTCTAAGTGGTCTTTCTACCTCGGCTAAATGGCTAATAGCATCTTCTGATAAGACAGGCAAATCAAATGATTCAACTAATTCTGGAATCCCATGATTAATCTCTGGATCGATATGATATGGTCTTCCAGCTAAAACAATTCCCTGCTTATTATTCTCTTTTAAATACTCTAAAACTTCTTCTCCTTTATCTTTTACATCCTGTTTATAATTTTCTAACTCTCTATAAGCCTTATCTACAGCTTTAGCAATCTCGCTTTTAGAAAGTTCTTCTTCTTTTAACTCTTGGGCCAAACGAGCTACTAATTTATCTTGATCATCTAAAGCTATAAAAAAGTTATAATATTGTACTTCTTTTTTACTCAACTTTTCTATATTAGCCTCTAAAGTTTCAGGATAGGAGGTAACAATTGGACAGTTATAATTATTATTTGCTTTAGGATCCTCTTTTTGATTAAAAGGAATACAAGGATGAAAAATTTTATCTAGCCCTGATTGAATTAAATCTACAATATGGCCATGAGCTAACTTCGCTGGATAACAAGTCGATTCTGATGGAATAGTCTCCATCCCTTTCTCGTAAACTTCCTTATTTGAAGCACTAGAAAGCTCAACCCGATAACCTAATTCTGTAAAAAAAGTAAACCAAAATGGATAATCTTCATATAAATTTAAAATTCGAGGAATTCCAATCCGACCTCGCTTTGCTTGTATTGACTTTAAAGGATGATAATCAAAAACTCTATGATATTTATAACGATAAAGATTAGGAACAGCCTCATTTTCTTCTTCTAAACCGACTCCCTTTTCACATCTGTTTCCAGAGATAAACTTTCGACCATCAGAAAACTTCTTAATCGTTAATAAACAGTTATTACCACATTTACCACAGCGACCTTTAGCAGTATTAACACTAAACTCTTCTAGTTCTTGAGCTGATATAATATTAGAACTCTCAATTACTGAGCTTCTTTCTCTAGCAAGAAGTCCTGCTCCAAAAGCCCCCATAATCCCTGAAATATCAGGACGAACAACATTTTGGCCAGTTACCTTCTCTACTGCTCTAAGCACAGCATCATTATAAAAAGTTCCACCTTGGACTACAATATTTTGACCTAATTGTTCTTCACTACGATAACCAATTACTTTAAATAAAGCATTTTTAATTACCGATAAGGCCAACCCAGCAGAGATATCAGCTACTTCGGCTCCTTCCTTTTGGGCTTGCTTAACTTTAGAGTTCATAAAAACAGTACAACGAGTTCCTAAATCTACTGGATTATCTGCTTCGACACCTAACTTAGCAAACTCTTCTACATCTAAATCCAAAGAATTAGCAAATGTCTCAATAAAGGAACCACAACCAGATGAACAAGCTTCATTTAACATAATTGATTCTATAATTCCATTATCAATCTCTAAACTTTTCATATCTTGCCCACCAATATCAAGAATAAAATCAACCTCAGGCAAGAAAAATTGTGCTCCCTTATAATGAGCTAGAGTCTCTACTTCCCCAGTATCTATCTTTAAAGCTGACTTAATCAACTCTTCTCCATATCCTGTAACTGCTGAATGAGCAATCTCTACACCCTCAGGTAACTTCTGATACAGTTCTTTTAATCCTTCGATTGTAGAACCTAAAGGGTCTCCTTGATTACTATCATAATCTGAATATAATAACTTCCCATCTTCACTAACTAGAGCTATCTTAGTAGTAGTTGAGCCAGCATCAATTCCAAGATAAGCTCTTCCATGATAGTCTTTTAAATTCTCCCTTTTTACTCTATATTGATCATGACGCTTTTTAAACTTTTGATACTCCTCTTTATTACTAAATAATGGTTCTAAATTATCATCATTATTTACTTTCATCTTATCTAATTTTGTTAATTGCTTATATAAGTAATCAGCAGGATAGACTTCTTTTTCCCGCGATTCTAATGCTGCTCCCATAGCTACAAAAAATTGGGCACTCTCAGGAATTAAAGCCTCTTTTGGTTTTAAATCTAAAGTTTCAATAAATCTTTTTCGCAATTGAGACATAAAATGCATTGGCCCACCTAAAAAGGCTACATTTCCTTTAATCGGTCGCCCTTGAGCTAATCCACTAATTGTCTGATTAACTACTGCTTGTAAAATAGAAAGAGCAATATCCTCTTTTGAAACTCCATCATTCAATAAAGCTTGCACATCTGATTTAGCAAATACTCCACATCGAGAAGCAATTGGATAAATATTTTCTGCTCTTTTGGCCAAATCATTCAATCCGCTTGCATCAGTCTGTAATAAAGAAGCCATCTGATCAATAAAAGCTCCTGTCCCTCCAGCACAAGTACCATTCATTCGCTGTTCAACTGAAGCTCCAAAGTATGTTATTTTAGCATCTTCTCCACCTAATTCAATTGCTACATCAGTTTTAGGAAGCAGCTTTTCAATCGCATTACTACAAGAAATCACCTCTTGAATAAATGGAATTTCTAGCTCATTACAAATTCCTATTCCACCAGAACCAGTAATTGTAAGTGCTACTTGACTATTGCCTAAAATCTTTCGTGCATTCTTTAACATTGCTGTGACTATCTTTTTTATTTCCGAAAAATGGCGTAAATACTTTTGATAGACGACCTTTTCACCATCAAGAATAATGATCTTTACCGTTGTTGACCCAACATCAATTCCTACTCTAAAAACTTGACTCATAACCTGCCTCCTCCCAAATAAATCTTATTTCTTAACCTGAGGATAAAAGATAGTACTAATAAAATTAGTACTATCTTTTTAACCAGCAATACTAGCTACTAAATTAAAAATTTTGCATTTATATAAGCCGTAGCTTATATTTTAATCAAAATTTAAAATTAATCTCTAAAATTATCTTCTAAGCTCTTTAGCTTATTTTTTTAAATGCCTTATTTCAGATTTAAGCTCTTCAATCCTTTCTTTAGAATCCTGATTTTGATATTTTTGATCTCTATCGCCATGATATTATCTCGCTCATTGTGCCAAAAGGGAGGATTTATTCGGCGAAAAAAATCAAATATATAAAAACTCCTAAAAATAGTAATGGAATTATCCCAGCAAATCCATATCCAGTTCGTAACATCGGCATCTAACTAACACCTCTTTTAACAAACTTATATTTCAAATGATTATATAAAGCAATATTTATGTTTTCAAATACTAAATATAGCCGTCAAGGGGTTTTAGTATATTATCATTGGAAAATACTTAGTCTGTGACTATTTTCACTTAATAATTAAAAACTACTCCTCTTCCTCCTTTACGTCATCTAAACCTTCTAACTGTAAAAGAAACCTGCAATACATGGAGTCTTTAACGAACAATAAACTTTCAAGCCTTCTTTTTTACTTCTACAATTCCAGCTGCTTTCAAAACAATGTTTAGAAATAATAGATTGACTAGCATCAATTAAATCGATTAATTCGCAGACACAATGGTCTCCTTTGCTATCTAATATTTCAATCTGTTGAACTATATTTAATTATATTAATTAACTTATTATTATATTATTATATTATCATATCAGAATATAGTTGTCAAAAATAACCCTGTTCCCCATTCTTTTATAAAACTAAAAATTAAAAAACAATTTTCTCCGTCCACTCGTCGCCAAAAAATTCAAAACTGATAAATATAATTCAATACACTTTAACAATCAAAACTTAACTCTTTCCATACAAAAAAATAAATTATAATACATTCCAACACTACTTAATACCACATCCAAAATTCGGGAATAAATCCCAGCTTCGGCACCATTAAAATCAATTGACAGTTTACAATTAATACAAACATAATAACCCCTAAGAACCTTTGTTAATACTAAGGTCTTAGGGGTTTTCTGATATCTTGATTTTTTAGATTCTTTTCGCAATAGAATCATAATTTCTATTCTAAGTTATTAAAAATCTATCTTCTTTCCCTCATAAATATATTTAAATAAAGCTTTCATCTCTTTTTCATTAATTCGACGCGGATTAGTTAAAGTACAACCATCCTCTAAAGCTCGTTTAACTATTAGATCCAACTCTAGTTCAAACTCTTCTTTAGAAATATCAAGCTCTTTAATCGCCATTGGTATCTCTAATTCTTTATTCAAGCCTTTAATCGCTAAAGCTAAATCACTAACTCCTAACCTCTTAGCTAAATGCTCATACTTCTGTTGTGCCGCTTCAGATTTAGTATTATACTGAACTACATAAGGAAGAATTAATGCATTAGCTAATCCATGGGCAACTCCAAATACTCCTCCCAATTGATGAGCCATACTATGTACTATTCCTAAACCAACATTAGAAAATGCCATACCAGCTATACTTTGATAATTAAGCACCTTTTCTCTATATTCTAAATTATCAGGCTTTACAAAAGCTAATGGTAAAAACTTAAAGATACCTTCTAAAGCACCTGTCGCTAAAACATCGCTAAAATCATTAGCCTTAACAGAAACATAAGCTTCTAAAGCATGAGTAAAAGCATCCATTCCTGTAGCTGCTGTTAACCAAGCAGGCATTGTTGCTGTAAATTTAGGTTCTAAAATAGCTAAATCAGGAATAGCATCTTCGGTTCTAATTCCTTTCTTTAATTTCTTCTTCTTATCCTTAATAACCATCGCCTTTGTTACTTCACTTGCTGTTCCACTAGTAGTAGGAATAGCTACAAATTTAGCCTTATTTCTAAGTGATGGAATATCCACTAAATCTAATGTATTAGCAAAATCTAAATCTGGATGCTCGTAAAAAATCCACATAGCTTTAGCAGCATCAATTGGTGATCCTCCCCCGATTGCAACAATATAATCGGGGGAAAATTCAATCATTTGCTCTGCACCTGCTTGCACAGTCTCTACACTAGGATCTGGCTCTACTGAATCAAAACATTTAACAGAAAAACCTGCTGCTTTTAACTGAGCAATTACCTCATCTAAATACCCTTTCTTTTTAATAGTAGTTCCACCAGTAACAACAAAAGCTCTTTTCCCCTCCAAATTTCTTAATGCTTTTGTACTATCATTTCCAAAAAAAATCTTATCTCCATGTAATTTAATACTATTCATCAACATCCTCCTCTTTACTTTAAACGGTGGTCGGTAGTCTGTTGTCTGTGAATGGTTTTTATTACGGAAGGTCTTGTTTTTTAGACCTGTAGGGTCTATAAAAATCAAAAGCACTAAATCAAAATCTAAAAACCCTTGAACTATCTTATATAATAAGGTTTTAATTTTATGATTTTACAGACACAGACACAGACAACTGACACTATATAATTATATATTTTCTATTTCTACTCCAACTTGCTCAGTAGTAACTTCACCATAAGATAATTTAGTCCATATATAAAAGATGATTCCCAAGATTGCCCAACCCAAAATTATCATCCACTCATATGGCCAAAGCAAAGCTGCTGGTGCTCCTGGAAGATATAACAGCATCATCCCTAAACTTAATATCGCCGCTATAAACCCTACAAGCTTTCCTTTTTTAACCTTATATGGTCTTGGCATATCAGGTTCTTTATAACGTAAGACTATAAAAGATACAGCTACCATAAAATAAGCTAAAACGATTGTTAATCCTCCGGCATTAACTAACCAAACTAACATAGGTCTTCCTAATAGTGGAGCTAAAGAAGAAATAACTCCAGTCAATAAGATAGCACTAGTGGGAGTCTTATACTTAGGGTGTAGTTTAGCTAAAAATGAGGGTAACTGTTTTGATTTAGCCAAAGCATAAATTGCTCTACTACCTCCCACAAAAAATGAATTCCAACTGGTTATTATTCCACCAACCCCTGCAATAATCATAATCTTTGAAGCCAAAGGGCTATTAAAGAACGCAGCTTGCATTCCATCAGCTGCAGCTAGACTAGAACTTTCTATCCCTGAACTTGATAACGATAGTGACACCCCTAAAATAATCATTACATACCAACCTATAGCCATAACTACTGACAGCATTAATATCTTGCCAAGCTGATCAAAGGGTATATCCATCTCTTCTGCAGCTTGAGGAATCACATCAAACCCTACAAACATAAAAGGTGTCATAATAACAACAGCTAATATTCCCTGCATTCCATCAACAAAAAGAGGCTGCAAATTTTGAATACTCCCAGTAGTAACAGCACCTCCGAAGAATGATAAACCTATAAGCCCTATCATTATTGTAGCTGCACCTTGTATTACTGATAATGGTTTTATACCATAATGATTTATGGTTGTAACTATAATAGAACTAACAATCCCAACTAAAACCCAAGTTAAATATATATCATAGTTCCCCACTGTATACATCTTAAACTGAAGATAGTTAGGGAAAAGATACTCAATTACTGTAGGAAAAGCAACAGCTTGAAAGGCAACCACTGATACATAACCTAATATAATAGACCAAGTACAGACAAAGGAAGCATCGCTTCCTAATGCACGTTTGCTAAAGACATGTTCACCCCCACACTCTGGCATAGCCGATGTTAACTCCGAATAAGTAAGACCAACAAATACTACCAATATTCCACCCAATAAGAATGCAACACTAGCTCCTAAAGCTCCTGCACTTTGAACCCAACCTCCTGATAATACAATCCAACCCCAGCCAATCATAGCACCAAATGATAATGCAAGTGCATCTTTTTTAGACAACACTCTATCAAAGCTTCCTTCTCTACTACTCATAATTTTCTCCTCCTCATATACTTGTAAGCACAAAAGAATCTAAAGTTATATATTAAGCAAATTTAGCAATTGCATCTTCTAAAATATCCATACCTTCCGCTAGCTGCTCTTTATTCATAGTTATTGGAGCTAAAAAGCGAAGTACATTACTATGCAAGCCTGCTCCTACTACTATTAAGCCTTTTTTATAACATTCTTCTGCAATCTTAGATTTTTCTTCCGCAGCCGGCTCTTTAGTCTCTCTATCCTTAACCAATTCAATCGCCAACATAAATCCTTTACCTCTTACATCACCAATAATTGAATATTTATCTTGCATCTCTTCTAACCTAGCTTTCATTAGCCCTCCTAATTCATTAGCTCGTTCAACTAAATTATCTCGCTCAATTATATCTAAAACAGCCAAAGCAGCAGCACAACTGACAGGATTACCTCCATAAGTACCACCAATCTCTCCTCCTTGAGGAGCATCCATAATCTCTTCTTTACCTATAACAGCACTCAAAGGCATTCCTCCAGCTATAGATTTTGCAGTAGCAATTATATCAGCTTCAATTCCACAATCATCTATTGCAAATAAATTTCCTGTTCTAGCAAAACCTGTCTGTACCTCATCAACAATAAATAAAATATCATTCTCCTCACAAATTTTCTTAACCCCCTGCAAAAACTCTTTCGGAGGAGCAATAAACCCGCCTTCACCTTGTAGCGGTTCTACTACTATAGCTGCCACATCTTCCGCTGGAATATCTCGTTTGAAGATCTCAGCAAAATTATCTACACATTTCATATTACACTCTGAACGCTCTAAACCAAATGGACAACGATAACAATAAGCATAAGGTGCTTTATAGACTTCTGGTGCAAAAGGGCCAAAACCAAATTTGTATGGCTTTACCTTACTTGTTAAAGACATCGTCATTAATGTTCTACCATGAAAACCATAATCAAATGATATAATTGCTGATTTACCAGTATGTTTTCTGGCTATCTTAACTGCATTTTCAACCGCCTCTGCTCCACTATTAGCAAACATTGTCTTCTTAGAAGTAGAACCTGGGGCTAAATCAGATAACCTTTTGGCTAGTTCTATATAAGGCTCGTAGGCTGCTACATGAAAGCAAGTATGTATTAATTCTTCTGCCTGCTTTTTGATAGCCTCTACCACCTCAGGTGCATTATGACCAACATTAAGAACACCAATTCCCCCAGCAAAATCTAAATACTTATTACCATCCACATCCTCTAGCATAGATCCTTCAGCCCTTTTAGCAACAATAGGAGCTAAATTATAAACGCCTCGCGGAATATACTCCTTTCTTTCTTTCATTAACTTCTGACCTTCTGGTCCTGGAAGTTCTGTTTTCAATTTAATAGTCTTTTCATTTTTTTTCATAAATTTTTCCTCCTGTTAATTAGTCATCACATGTAAATAACTTTGCCTCTCTAATAATAGGCATATACTAATTCAATATATTTTCATGTAATGTTTGTGTTAATTATATGTTATCTTATGTGCATATTATACTTTGTTTATAGTCTTTTGTCAATGTTTTTTATTGATTTTCCCAAAAGTATTACATACACTTAACATTGAAGGTCATGTTTTTGCTTTCCTTCTAAAATTATTGTCCTAGAAATAAGGGGCTTTCATAAATTTTCACATCAAAAAAAGCGTAATACCAGATTTGGTATTACGCTTTTTACTATTAATATTAAAACTTCTAAACAACTACTCTTTATATTCTTCTAAAACAACAAACTCTAACACATTCCAGCACTACTTAATGCTATACCAAAAAACTCTTGAATGAATCCCATCTGTAGTAAAATACTGCTCTGCTCTAGCATCCATTTCCCATCAGGTTTAATTTTAAACCTTTAGTTCTCAATTTAAAACCTCCTAATCACAATCAGGACAAAATTTTTGCCTTCCTCTATGTCGTTTTCCCATCTGTGGTTTAAAATCAGAACCACATTTTTTGCATCGCGGCTTAAATTTATAATCCCCACCTTGAAATCTGATTGCTTTTCCATCTATTAAAGCCTTAGCAATCTTCTTTCTAACTTCGGTTAATATTCTTTGAAAAGTTGGGCGAGAAACTTCCATCCTATCTGCTGCTTCTTGCTGAGTTAATCCTTCTTTATCCTTTAATCTAATTGCTTCTATCTCTTCAATAGTTAAAGATATCTCTTCTAATTTACATTTAGGAATACCAGCCGGCTTAAAAAACTTAACTTCTGGTATATTTTCAACTCTTCGTTCCTTAGTTGGACGTACCATATTATCAGCTCCATTTTTAACACTAGATTATATCATATCTTACTATAAAATATCAACTAAATATACTTTTTAATTTTCCTTTAATCCACTTCCAGTGCAAAAGTATATGCAAAATAATCAAAAAAGAAAGCAATAAACTCGAATATATATGCATAGATTTCCAATTGCCCCGAGTAAGATTAAAGAGAAGATTTAACCCACTACTTCCTCCAGGCAACAAAAGCCAGATAACTATTCCAGAAGTACAAGAAATAATAAAAGTCAAAAAAGCTAAAACATCAATAATGAAGTTTAATCTAGATTTCTCCATATTCCCCCCTGTTTTCGTAAAATTATAAAATCAATTCGATATATAATTCTCTTTCTCTATTTTATAAATATTAAACTCAAACTTTTTTTATCAAACTAATTACTTAAAAGACCAGCTTGCAAGCTGGTCTTTTAAGTAATTAGTCAGCTCTATCTTTTAATTGAGAAATTCTCTCTCCAATAACTTCTAACTGATTCTCTAACATTTCTTTTTCTTTTTTAAGATAATTAATTTCATTTTCTTTAGCTACTTCGTGATTAACAAATTGAACATCTACATTAGAATTATAAAATTTTCGTCCAAATCCTCTACTTCTGTCAACAATTCTTCTACCTCGACCAACACCTCTTCTTCCTACTTTCATACAAGTTACATTAGCATTTGCAAAACCAGGTCGATTAAATCCTGCACAATAACCAGCAGCTCTACCAGTCATAGAACCAAATCCTTCTGGCCCTCTTCCATCTCCTCTAGGCATCTTAATCACTCCTTAATATTTTGAGTATTAACATCTTTTCTTAACTAACAAAACTGATTTCGAATTAAAATTTCTCTGCCTTTATGAACATATGATAATAACTACTAAATTTTTTATCTTCCCTTTCGTCCTTTACCACGTCTGCCTACTTTAGAATTATTTCCCTCGTCTGTGCCACATGGACCAAGACCTCTACCAGTTTTAGATCCTAATCCATCTGGGCCAGTTCCATCCTTTCTAGGAATATTAATCACCTCTTTAAAGTAATTTTAACCTTTCTTCTTAATTATATTATATGTTCTTTATGAACATATGTTAATAACTTATTTAAAAATATAACTGGTTTTTCTTCAGCCGTCAATAACCCCATTGAAATAACCTTAGTATTATAAATTTTAGGAGGAATTATCTTTTCATCTTCTGCCCTCTAGCTTCTCCTTCTAACCTTACTAGGAATACTAAATTCCATGATATCAGCATCAATAATCCCAACTTGATTACCAAGTTCATCTAACTAAAATCTAAATTAGCAGTTACAGTAGATTTTCCTATTCCTCCTTTCTCACTTGTTATAGAAATTATTTTTTGTTTTATGCTTCCATGTTCAAGCTCAAAACCTCCATCTTTTATTTTATATATTTTAGACCTCCCAGTTTATAAATTAGTTGATAGTTGACGGTTTACAGTTTACAGTTAAAAATCAAGAACTTAAAACTCAAACCCATAAAACCCTATAAATTAAGTTTCAAAGAAGGTTTTGATTTTAAGATTTAAAGGAGTTTATGGTTTTAACTGTCGACCGTCAACTGTAAACTGTAAACTGATATAAAGTGGCAGTTTGCCACTTTATATCTAGTGTTCACAATCATGATCATCATGATCACAAATAGCATCTTTTGTATCTAAATTATCAGCTAAATAAGACTTAACTCCTACTTCAACATCTCCAGTTACTCCAGTTACTACTTCAATATTATTTTCATCAAATAAATCAACAGCTCTTCTGCCCATTCCACCAGCTAAAATAGCATCTACATCTTTTCCATTTAAAAATTTAGGTAAAAATCCTGGCTTATGCCCTGGATTTTGAATGATTTCTTTATTGACAATCTCTCCCCCATCAATATCAAAAATAGTAAATTCTGGACAACGACCAAAATGACCAGCTACTTGACCTCCATCAGTAGGAATTGCTACCTTCTTCATATTAACCACTCCTCTTTTTTAATAATAATGCTCTCAAATAAATTAAAGCCTATTATGGCACTACTTAACAAATATTTAAATCCTTCTCCACTCCCGCTTTAATTTACAATATACAATTTACAGTTTACAATTAAATTCAAAACCATACAATCAAAACACTAAAATCCTCAATGTCTGTAAGATATCATACAATTAAACATCTCCACTTACAATATTTTCTTTTAGCTGAGAATACTATAATAAAATTGATAATTTTTCTTTTGTTTGTACCCAAATCTCCCTAATTGCCCTTGCAACCTCACTATCAGGGGCATAATCAACTACAAGTTCCCCCTGTTCCATGGCCTTAACAATAGTATCAGCAAATGGGATCTTTCCTACTAGTGATATCTCATTTTCTTTACAAAAAGCTTCCATCTCTAAAGCTAAATCTTGATTTAAATCATACTTATTAATCACCAATAAAGGAAGAATATTAAAATGATCTACTACCTCTAATACCCTCTTTAAATCAGCTAAACCTGATTTAGTCGGTTCAGTAACAAGCAATACAGCATCAGCCCCATTAAGAGAAGCAATTACTGGACAGCCAATCCCTGGGGAACCATCAACCAAAACTAACTCTTTATTCCGTTTTTTAGCTACTTTTTGGGCTTCTTCTTTTACTCGACTGACTAATTTACCAGAATTTTCAGCTCCAATTTTTAATTTAGCATGAATCATCGAGCCAATCTGAATAATAGAATGAAATAACTTCCCTGTATCTTGAAGTTCAAGTTTTAATGCATTAACAGGACATTTAGCTACACATAATCCACATCCTTCACATTTAATAGGATTAATCTGATTATCAGAATTTATAGCTCTAAAATTACAAAGTTCTCTACAAATACCACAATCAATACATAAATCTTCATCTTTAACTGCTAATTTGGCCCCTTGATAAATATCTTGAGCTAAAATCTCACCTTCGAGTAATAGATGTAAATTGGGAGCATCAACATCACAATCTGCTACAACTAAATTTTGAGCTAAAACAGCTAAGTTAGCAGTCAAAGTAGTCTTTCCTGTACCTCCTTTACCGCTTAAAACTGTCAAACTCTTCATTCTATCAACCCCTATTTTTAATTTACAATTGACAATAAGGACATTTGTCCGATTAAAACAGTACAAAGTGTTCTTATTTAGTGTCATTACATTTGACCGCCCACTATATATTGTATATTAAAGGTTGGGAGGACAAATGTCCTAACACAAAATTGATAATTAAAACCTATAAATTATCAATTACCTCTCGAAATTTATCTTTCCATTTTGGTAATTCTTCTACAAAAGGAATCCCTTCTGAATATAATTTAGCAATCTGGCGTTTAAAAGGAACTTTTAATAAAATAGGAATCCCATTTTTCTTACAATAATCTTGAATAATCCCATCTGCTTCTTGCTGTGAACGATTAATAATTACTCCATAAGGTTTATCTAAATCTTCAACTAATTCTACTGCCATCTTTAAATCATGAAGACCAAAAGGGGTTGGTTCAGTAACTAAGATAGCATAATCACTATCAATAGTAGCTTCTATTGTAGGACAAGTAGTCCCTGGTGGTGCATCAATAATAACTAATTTTTCATCTTTAATCTCTTTTTTTATTTTGGAAATAATTGGAATGGAAGAGGCTTCACCAATAGTTAACTCACCTTGCCAATATTCTAATCCATCAATATCTAAATCCCAATTTATCTTTCCAACACTTCTCTTTTCTTCTGTAATCGCATCTTGAGGACAAATATGTTTACATCCCCCGCAACTATGGCAGACCTCAGGATAAACTAAAACTTCATCTCCTAACATGGCCAAAGCATTATACTGACAAAAATCAACACATTTTCTACAACTATTACATTTACTTTGCTCTATAATTGGAACTTTACGCCAAACAGTTTGCTCATTATCAGCAAAGTCAGGTTTTAAAAACAGGTATGAATTAGGCTCCTCTACATCTGTATCAAAAAACTGTACATTTTCTAAAGACAAGGCCAAATTAGTAGCAATTGTAGTCTTTCCAGTTCCACCTTTTCCACTTAAAACTGTTATCTTCATTTTATCACCTTATTTTAGGCCATGATGTCCCTGATTAGTTGGCCCATCTACTTCTTTTAATTCCCCAGCTTTATAAGCAGTTAAACAATCTTGAATACTTACTTCCCCATTGCTACTAGTATAGACTTTAATTCCTGCCTTCTCTAATCCTCTAAAAGCTTTAGGGCCAACTCTACCAGTAATTAAAGCATCTGCTTTTTTATCTGCTAACAATTGAGCTGCTTTTATTCCAGCTCCACTAGAAGAACTAGTAGCTTCATTTTTAATAAATATTAATTCCTTACCTTCAATATCAATAATCCCAAAATAAGCTGCTCTACCAAATCTAGTATCAAGCTCAGATTCAAACCCAATATCATCTTTAGCAGTTATTACTAGTTTCATCCTTAACCACTCCTTTAATATGTTATTGACATATGATAAAAACCTCTAAAAAAATATCCTGCTGCTAGTAAATCAAATTACAATCTTATTATAACCCAATTATGAACATATGTCAATAACATATCTGGATTTTTACTAATTGAACAACTTTACTAAGACATTTATAATTCTTGCTATTTTTTTAATCGACGCCTTTCGCCGTCCACTTGTCGCCAAAAAATCTATAACTGATAAATAGAATTCAACATACTAAAACATTCAAATCTTTAATTTTCTCCTATAACATAATAAGTTCTAAAATCTCTTTTTCCTATTGAAGTCTTAAAGGTTTTCTGATCTCTGATATTTTTTGTGAAATTCTATCTCACCGACATTTCGCCGACCAAATAGTCGGCACTATCTAACACAAGATAATATAAAATCACATCTTATTCTTTTTACTATTTATTCATCATCTATCGCTCCTAATAATTCATTTGCAAATTGTTTAATATTTTCTTCTTTAATTTTAGACGTGGTTTTATCTACTTTGGCCAACTTCTTAATTATCATTTTAAATATAAAATTCATCTTCTCAAAATTATATTCGTAACCAAAATATCCCTTTACCTCTGCTTGTTCTAACAACTTCTGCTCAAAACAACTTGATAACTGTTCATCTGCTTTCTCCTCATAACCACAACAAATAAACAGACCTAGCTTCTTGTCCATAAGTTGATTCATATTACCCTCACAAAAATTCTTCACTTCCTTTTGAATCTTTCCTGCATAGATAGAACCACCAATAACTATTAGATCATAATCATTTAAATCTTCTACATTTCCCGTAGCCAAATTAACTACCTTTATCTCTTCTCCTAAGTATCCTGCCAGCTTCTTAGCTGCCTTTTCAGTAGCACTATACTTTGTAGAATAAACAACTAATTTTTTCATTCCTTATTCATCCTCTACTCCCTCTCTAAGAGCATTCTCAGTTGCTTTTAATATAGTCTTACTACTTATCGTAGCTCCACTAATCACATCAACTTCTAATGTCTGTTCTTCTAAAACATTTTCAACAATCAGTTCTGCCTTACTCCCTCTCCAATTTTCATGCTTTAAAATCTCAATATCCTTAATTTGATGCCCTTCAACTTCAACTGCTACTACCACCACTACTTCTCCAGCAATATGTTCACCTTCATATCTTCCATCCTGCACCTGGATTAAATCAACATTTTCAATGTGTGTATCTGCCAAGATCCCTTCTACATCTACATTTATACAACCAACTAAAATACTCACTAACACAAATCCAATTAATAAAAGAAAAACTTTTTTTCTAATTTTAATCATTATCCTTCACCTCTTTTTATTTTTTAATAATTCTCTAACTTTCAACTTTATCTTCTAATTTAAATATGTATATAATAAACAATATCAAGCTAACTACTGTTAATAAACTAGAAATGATAGCCATAGGATAATCTACAACAGTTGACCTCCATTCTGCAAACCCCCATGATAAACATACCGTTACTGTTTTTATCAGCATTATTCCTGCTAATAGATTAGCAATTGGCTTTTGCTGTAGAAGTTTCACAACCGTTATACCAAAAAGAGGAAAATATAAAGTTGAATCTAAAATCGGGACCGCATAAACATTACTAGGTACATTTCTTTGAATATAAGGAATAGGAATTAACACCCAAGTGGGGGCAAGTACTACTAAAATCATTATTAAAAAGACGGCACTAGAAATCCTAATCCCCTTAGATAAAGATGCATCGTTAACTTTCTCCATATTAAAGCTTTCCATACCAAAATAAAGCCCATGTATAGATAGCCCAAAAATCAATAATTAAACCAAATACAAAGGTGTATATACCCCTTGTATTACAAAAATTCCATACGCATATAAAAAGTAGCCCAATAAACCTAAAACTACTATAAAAACCCTATAATACTAGCTCTTAATAAATATAATGATAAGCTCAGCAGAAAAAAAGCCAACAAAATTGAGATTATATCCTGATTTATTGCACCATTTAGATTAGATTCTGACATAGTTCCTGCTAAAAATACATCTTCATTTTTTCCTTCATAATACCCTCTTCTCTATTCATTATTTAATTTTCTAACACATACTCGACTTCCCTTATTATCTTTTCTATCACCTCTTCTTTGGTCATATTAACCCCTCTTCTTTTAATAAAGAACAATAGATTTCCATGAATGGAGTTAGCCATTAATCCTAATAAAATTTCTACATCTTCTTTGCTTATCTCTTCTTCTTTAGCGTACTCTTCTAAATTTTTTGCTGATAATTTTACCACCTCTGGTACATAATTTTCTCCTATAATCTCTTTTGGAGGAACACCTAAATCCTCAAGAAATAAGAGTTGATATATATTAGGATTTTCAATGAAAAATTTGGCATATACCTTAGCTAGATTAATAGCCTTCTCTTTTGGATTATTATATTTCTTTGCCTCTTCTAATAACTCTTCTTTACAGTCATCAAAAAAATCTACTATACAATAAAATAACAGTTCATTTAAATCTTCAAAATAGTTATATAAAGTTGCTGCAGCATAACCTGCTAAATTAGCTACCTTTTTTACAGTCAAATTGTTAACCCCTTCTTCTTTAACAACCTTCTTAGCTGCTTCAATAAAATATCCTCTCATCCTTTGCTGTTGAATCTCTTTTCTATCCATTTCTTCATCTCCTTTGTAACTTTCAATATGAATGGTATTCACAATGTGAATATCATTCATATTGTATAAGTATACTTTATAATCTTTTATTTGTCAATACTCTCCGATAAAAATATCCAAAAATAAATAAAGTATGGTTAACTTTAAAGTTAACCATACTTTATTTTCTAAAATTTTATCAATATAAGGGTCTAGAGCTTTTAATTTAAATTATTTTCTTTTACTTATTATTAATCTTCTTCACGATCATTTCTTACCTGAGCATGAAAAGGATCTCCAGTTTCATCAACATCATCATCCACTTTAATATGATTAACTACCCCAGTTACACCACGAGCTTTAGCAGTAACTTCATCTGCTTGCTGTCTTAACTCTTCACTATTAACAGTACCTAATAAATGTACTACTCCTTTTTTACTCTCAGCTGTTATCTTATTTTCTAACTCAGTCTGAATTTCAATCTCTTCAGCCACTTCCATATCAACATCATCATCAGTAATTGCACCATCTATACTAACTTCCATCTCTAACTTCTTGTCATCCACATCATTATTAGAATCTACCTTATTTCTCCAACATTAGTTTTTCTAAACGTAATGGCTCGATATACTCTCCATCCTTGAAAGCTCTCATATTTCCTCCTGATATTTCATCTATCAATACAATTTCCCCAGAATCTCCTACCCTACCAAACTCAAACTTGATATCATAGAGCTCAAGCCCTTTTTTACTAAGCTCATCTTTGACTACATCTGCAATCTTCTGTGTTAATTCCTTTACTGTCTCATATTCATCAGCAGTTAATATGCCCAACATATCTAAAGCATCCTTAGTGATCGGTGGATCTTTACGCTCATCATCCTTAAGAGTAATCTCCACAAAAGAATCTAGGGGTTGTCCTTCTTCAACATACATACCATAACGTCTATAAAAGCTCCCTACTGCCCTATGACGACAAATTACTTCAATTCCTTCTCCAAATACTTCCGCAGGCATTACAGTCATAGTTGCTTTCTCAATATCTGCATCAATATAATGAGTAGGTATTCCTTCTTCTTTTAATCTTTCAAAGAATAACTTTGTTAATCTCAATCCTGCTCTTCCCGCTCCTTCTATTGTTAGTCCAACCTCATTTGCTCCAGGATCAAAGACTCCATCCTCACCTGTTACATCATCCTTAAATTTTAATAAGTAGTTGCCATCCTCTAAAGCATATACATCCTTCGTCTTCCCCGTATAAACTAAATCCATTAATACCAACTCCTTAATTTTAATATAATGCTCTCCCTACAAGTCTTATTAGACTTTCCGTAATAAAAACCATTTACTAAATTAAAGCCTGTTAGCACAATGCTTCGCAGATAACTAAATTTCTCTATCCCCCCGTCTAATTGACAATTGATAGTTGATATGATTTTTATGGTTTTCACGAAGGGGCTTGTTCTTTTAAGACCCGTAAGAAATTCAAAATCACACGTTTAAAACACTAAAATCATCCATATTACTAATATGATGATCTCTTAACTTTATCATTTCCTGACTAAATTTATCTTTTATTATATCATATAAAGAGACTAAGTTCATCCTTTATCTCTACAGTACCCCATCTTATCCTCTTATTTCTATAAAAACTAAATCTGCTAAAGCAGGAATTAAATATTTTTTGCTGAAAACGGTACAATAAGATAGTATATCTAAAAACAAAATGACCTTCGGTCATAGCCTAAGGCTAAGTCTAAGGTTAAGTAAACCATTAAAACCTTTAAAAATAAAAGTTATCCACAATCTTTAAAAAACATAATTGCCTAAACAATAAAAACGAATCTAGGAGAATAAATTTATGGAATTAATAACTTATCAAGAAACATTACAACAAGAATCAACAGTCTATATTGATGTGAGAACATCTGATGAATTCAAGGAAGCAACTATCCCTGGAGCAGTCAATATCCCTATCTTTAATAATCAAGAACGGGCCAAGGTCGGAAAGATCTACACCCAGAAAAGCCCTGCTCAAGCTAAAATGCTGGCAGTGGAGTTGGTAGCACCTAAGATACCTGAACTGCTAAAACAGATCAAACCATTGACCGAACAGTATGAAAGTATCATTATCTTCTGTGCTAGGGGTAGCTTAAGAAGTGAAAGTATTGCCCTCTTCTGTGAATTGGTAGGGCTCACTGTCTATAAGTTAAAGGGAGGTTATAAATCCTATCGTCGGTTTATTCTCAACGAGTTAGAAGGCTACGATTTAAATAGTAGATTATTAGTTCTTCACGGATTTACTGGAGTTGGTAAGACTGAACTCCTTTATCGATTACAAGACAATGGAATCCCTATCATAGATTTAGAAAAACTAGCCAACCACCGTGGTTCAGCCTTCGGTAGTATTGGCTTAGGTGTGCCTACTAATCAGAAGAAATTTGACTCGTTACTCTGGAAAAAATTAGAAAATTTAAACAAAACACCTCTAATCGCTATTGAATCTGAAAGTAAGAGAATCGGTATTTCCGTCTTACCAGACTTCCTATTAGAAGCAATGGAAGATGGTATCCATATCTTAATTAAGAGTTCACTGGAAAGCAGGGTCAACCAGATCCTCACAGAATATTCAGCTAGTTACAAAAAAGACAAAACGACCTTCATTAAGCGGGCTTTAGAATCCATTTCAGTAGTCAAAAAATATCTGATCAAGAAAGCAGGAAAAGATGATTATCAAAAATTGGTCAATCATTGTCAAGCAGGAGAGTTAGAAAAAGTAGTTAAGATTCTTTTAACAAAGTACTACGATCCTCTCTATAAATATTCTCAAGATCAACTTAACGGTTTTTCTCTAATAATTGAAGATGATAACTTAAACAAAATAACTGACCAATTGATTAAGTCCACTACTAACCTAGAGCTACATTAAAGAACTTAAAAAAATCTAAGTGAGCAGTTGGCCCACTTAGATTAATATCATAAAATGTTAAATTTGAAAAGCCACTTCTTACTTCTCTACTCATAATTTAAAATTTTATCTTCATTTTATTCTAGTCATTCATCGATCCTATTCTTTTCTAAATTCTTTTCAGCAGCTTCTATAATCTCCTTTAATCCAGTTCTACCTCTATTAATATTTTCATCTTCAGCTGCTTCACTAGCTGGAGAGCTTAATAATACTTGATCATTCCCACTTGTTTGTGCCATACTATCCTTAAAATCACTTTGTTGCCCTTCTTCTATTTCTACCTGAGACATATCAACCCTACCTGCTTTTATATTTCCCTGCCTTGTATTTCTAGGATCAAGGTTTCCAATAATCTCTTCTGCCACATCATCATCTGGAAGCCCCTTATCTTTTCTATTCTGCTCTTCCTTAATTTAAAACTCACCTCCGAGAATATATTTTATAAATTAGCAATTAACCATTATATCCTCCAATTATTCTTGCAATGTCCTCTTTAAAACTTTTTGATATTTCTATCTCAAGATCTACTTGAGATAAAAGATCTCTTTCTTCTTTTATATTATGCTGGCGTGTACCTCCAGGATCGAGATTATCAATAGCTTCCTCTGCAATATCATTATCTAGAAAGTCATTATCTCTTCTATTCTGCTCTTCCTTCATTTAAAACTCACCTCCTAGAATATATTTTGCAGATTAAATACAATAAAAATACTAGTACTTTTTATCACCTAAACCAGTTCCATTACTGCCATAAAAATTAATATGCCTCCTGCTATATAATTAGCCCGATCACCAATCCATCCTGTCATTCGCCCTCCTAATCGAGAACCTGACCAGATAAAGAGCATACTAGCAGCTGCAGTAGCAATACTGGTAAAGAATACTGGATAATCCTGTAATCCACCAGAAAATCCTAAAAATAATGAATTTACTCCCAGGGCCAACCCCAAAGTTATAATTGCATACCATGACATATAATGCTTTTCTTTTAAGGTTGCTTCAACTTTTTGCTGAGCTTTTTCTTGATTATTCTCACTATATCCTTCCCACAAAAACCATAGACCAAATAGAACAAAAACAGTGACACTGATATATATATCGATCCTTTCGGGAAAGAAAAGAGCAAGTTGCTCCCCAATTAACAGACCAATAGCCATTGTCAACCCTGAAATAATAGCTATTCCAAAGATTGAACGTACAGCAAGTCGCCCTTTCTTTAATCCCATAGAAAAACCTATACTCAAGTCATCAAGGGTAGAAGATATCGCTAGTAAAATTGATGGTATCATTAATTATTCCTCCTTAATCTAAAACTATTTACTTTTATATTTCTCAATTTATTTTTTCTTTATTATACTAATTAAGCTTTAAAGTTAAAATATAATTTTTAAAAAATTGATTTTTATAAAATCAAGCTATAAATATAGACGTCCTATGTCAAGTAAAAATTTGGAACTTAATTTTAGGGTATAGTTTCCCCTAGGTCAATTTTTGAAAT
>NZ_JALKBX010000032.1 GCF_023227745.1 Natroniella acetigena
TTTTTAGCCCTCTCGAAACTGATTTTGAAGTTTATTGGTTGCAGATTTTAATTTTAAAAGTGAAACTATATATCAATAAAAAGTAATGATTGATTTTTAATTGTTAATCGTAAATTTGTTTGAGCTAGGAGGGAAAATGGAGAAATGGAAAATATGGAACAAGATATGATAGAGATTGATTTAAAAGAATATATCACCATAATCTGGCAGCGAAAATTGATTCTTGTTGGATTAGTAGTTGTAGCGTTAATAGCCAGTTTTCTGGTCAGTAATCGGATGACTAGAATTTATGATACATCGACCTTGGTGTTGATTGAAGAGGAGCAAGGGATGGATGATCTCTTTGGTGAGCAGTTGGGTTTTGGGGGTCGGCAGGATAATGTAGCGACCTATACAGAGTTGTTGCGAAGTAGGTTGATTATGGAGAGTGTGATTGAACGGTTGGATTTAAGAAATGAAGAGACAGGGGAGTTGATCTCGGCTGGTTCATTACGAAATAAGATGTCGGTCAGCAGTGGTGGAGATACCAATTTATTGACAATTAGTGTTGAGTATCATGATCCTGAAATGGCTCAAGAGATTGCTAATACGATTGTTGAGGTCTTTCAGGAGGAGAACTTACGGTTAAACCAGGCTAATCTACAGGGAGCGTCTCAGTTTATCTCGGAGCAGTTGGTCAAGGTACAAGATAACTTAACTCAGTTTGAAGATCGGTTACTCGACTATAAGACAGAAGAGGGGGTAGTCTTTCCGCAAGAGCAGGGTCGGGCTGTCTTGGATAGATTGACCGAGTTGGAAAAGGCTCAAGCTCGAGCCCAAGTAGAGCAGAATCAAGCCCAAGCGAGTTTAGAGGATGTACGAGAGAAGCTGGCTGAGCAGGAGCAAGAGGTTGTTTCCAGCAAAACAATTACTGACAATCCTATCGTCAGTAATTATCGGCAGCAGTTAGCAGATCTAGAGATTGATTTGGTCGGCTTGGAGGAGAATTATACTGTTGATCATCCGCAGGTAGTTGAGGTAGAACGTAAGATTAAAGAGATTGAAGCACGATTGGAAGAAGCAGTAACAGAGGTGGTCAGCTCACGGACAGAGAGTACCAATCCACTCTATCGGAGCTTAGAAGGAAATTTGATCGATCTGGAAACAAAGATTATCTCAACTGGGGTGCAGATGGAGACCTTAGGGGAGCAGATTGGTCAGTTGGAGCAGGATTTAGAAGCATTGCCTGAGCAGGAGCTAGAGTTGGCCCGGCTGACACGGGAGAGCAAAGTAGCAGAGAATCTCTATACGATGTTGATGGAGCGGCGAGAAGAGATTGAGATTCAACGAGCGATGCAGTCATCGGATATGTTGGTCATCGATCCAGCAGTAGTCGATGATAGTCCGATTCGACCACGAACGAAGTTGAATCTGGCGATTGCAGCGATGTTGGCCCTATTTATAGGACTGGGAATTATCTTCTTATTAGAGTTCTTAGATACAACAGTCAAAGAGGAGAAGGATGTCGAACGCTTGACGGGACTGCCTGTCTTGGGTGTAATTCCTGATTTAAATCAAGTTGATCATTCTTCAGGTTATGGAAGGGGGATTAGAGATGGGGAGTAGCAGAAGAAATCGGAGTGATGAATTGATCGTTGAATATGATCCTAAATCACCAGCAGCGGAGGCTTATCGGACGTTACGGACTAATATTAGTTTTTTAAGCCCTGATGATCCGTTGACTAAGATTTCTTTAAGCAGTAGTGGCCCAAGTGAAGGGAAGTCATTGACGGTTGCTAATTTGGCCATTTCGATGGCTCAAAATAACAAAGATGTAATTGTGATCGATGCTGATCTGAGAAAGCCGATGCAGCATAAGTTCTATGGGATGACCAATTTTGCAGGGCTGAGTAATGTCTTGACCGGTGAGATCGGCTTTGCAGAAGGTTTGCAGGAGACAGGAATCGATGGCTTAAGGTTACTTACGACAGGAACGATTCCTCCCAACCCTTCGGAGTTGCTCAACTCAAAGAAGATGGAAGAGGTGATCAAGCAAGCTGAGGCAGAGTCAGATATGCTGATCATCGATACTCCGCCAGTGATTGCCGTGACCGATACAGCGATCCTAGCGACTAAAGTCGATGGGATCTTGTTAGTGATTGCTTCGCATGAAGCTGAACAAGATATGGTCGTCAAGGCCAAGGAGCAGCTTGATAAAGTTCAAGCTAATGTCATCGGGACGGTTTTAAACAAATATCCGATTGATAAAGGACGCGGGTATCAAAATTATTATTACTACTACGGTGGAGAAAGCGTTGACGGTTGACGGTTGACGGTTGACGGTTGACAGTTAAAGATCAAAGACTTAAAATCAAGAGCTTAAAACCAACAAGAATCAAATGTATAAATTATCACTTCTTAGAAATAATAAGAAATAAATAAATTTCTAAGGAGTGAGTTTGGTGGCTAAAGAGAACAGTATCGTTTATAATAGAGTTTTTGATTTTTCAGTTAGGATAGTGAAATTATATAAGTATTTATGTGATGAAAAGAGGGAGTATGATTTAGCTAAGCAGATATTGAGTTCGGGAACAAGTATTGCTGCAAATATTAGAGAGGGAATTGAAGGACAGAGCAGGAGAGATTTTATTGCTAAGTTATCTATATCTCTAAAAGAAGCAGCTGAAACCGAATACTGGTTAGAATTATTTAATGCTACTGAGGTTTTAGAAGAGAAATTTACTGATTCGATGTTGGAGGATGTTAAAACGTTAATTAAGATGCTGAATAATATATTAAAAACCACTAAACAATCAATGAAATAATAGTTTACGGTTTGAAAAGATAGGTGCGATAAATACATAGCTAAGTGTTTTGTAATGGTTTTATGTATTTAACCGTCAACTGTCAACGGTCAACTGTAAACTAAAGAGGGGGTTTAAAAGGTGATTGACTTACATACACACATCTTACCGAAGGCTGATGACGGTCCCGATGATCTTGCAGAGGCTGTAGAGATCGCGAAGGAGTCTGAGCGACAAGGGGTTAAAAAAATTATAGCGACACCGCATTATGTTGAGGGGGAGTATCAGTTTGGCCCAGATGAGATAAAGAAGAGGGTTGTGGCTTTGCAGGAGGAGCTTGCTCGGGCTGGAGTAGAGCTAGAGGTTTTGGTTGGGAGTGAGGTCTATCTGACGGCTGATTTAGGAAAAAAGGTACGAGATGGCTTGGTGACACCGCTGAATGGTAGTCGGTATCTGTTGGTTGAGTTTCCGATGCGGAAGCTGCCTAGTTTCGTTGATGAGGTGTTGTATGATCTGCAGGTGTTAGGTTTTACGCCGGTGATTGCCCATCCGGAGCGGTATCATGACGTGATGGAGGATCCGAATCTGTTGTATCGGTGGGTGAAGGATGGAGCGTTGGCCCAGCTTAATGCAGGGAGTCTGCTCGGTAAGTTTGGCTCGCGGGTGCAGGAGACGGCTGAGATTTTGGTTGAGCATGATCTGGTGCAACTGTTGGGTTCGGATCTACATTCGAATGGTTATCGCTGTCAGTGTTTGCAAGGTGGTATGGCTAAGTTATGTGAGTTGATTGGTGTTAGTCGGGCTGAGCGGTATCAAGCTAATGCGGAGTTAGTCGTTGCGGACGAAGAGGTTGTGGTTGAGCCGAAGAGGTATGAAAAAGAGCAAGGCTTCTGGGGAAGGTTGAAGAAAGCAGTTTACGGTTAACAGTTGACGGTTGACAGTTAAAAATCAAAATCATTAAAAACAAGAGTTTAAAAAATTTACGATTGACAGTTTACAGTTGACAGTTAAAGTCAAAAAAATAATAATAAAGTCTTAAAAACAGTTGGCCACGAATTGACACGAATCTACACTAATTAAAACAAATGTACAATTGACAATTAAAAAGTAATTAATAATTAATATTGAATAGTTAAGGGTCAATGGCTTAGGAGCGAAATCCTTAAGATTAAATTCAGTCAACTACGTGCCCTGAGGGAAGTACTCTTTACTTCCTGAAGAAGTTCTCTTGGGGTGAATCGGTACGAATTAACCTCAATAAAAATCATTGAAGAGATAAAGAGGAGAGCAGATTAAGTTTAGCGATGTATGGGATAATCAGTCTGTTTTTGGAGTTGATTGCAAGTTGTTGGCTCTATATTGTAAATCAGTTAGGGTTTTTCTTGAAATTTTTGCTGAGTGTGTTATAATTTAAATTGCTTATTTTGTTTTTTTTAACAGAATAGGAAGATGTGGTAATATGTTATTGCAGGTAGAATTGGTGAATTTTTTGTTGAAAAGTATTGGATGCAATAAATTTAGTATTTTTGGAGGGAACAAATGAATAATCATACAAGTAATGTAGATGAGATGATCGAGATTGATCTGCGGGAGTATTTAAAGATCTTACTAGATAGAAAAGAGATGATTATTGGCTTAATGGTGATTGCTATCTTGATCAGTGGGCTGGTTAGCTTTTTTGTTTTAGAGCCGATCTATCAGGCAGAAGCGACGATCAGTTTGAGCAATCGGGCGGGGAGTTATTCAGATGTCGGCACAGCTCGACAGATGTTACAAAGTATGGAGTATTTTGATAGAATAAATGAGAAGTTGGGGCTAGGGTTGGCCCAGGATCAGCTTAGAGGAATTAGGAATAACTTAGAGATAAATGAGGTTTATGAGGGCGATGAGATTTTGGAACTTAGCTTTCAGAGAAAGGAGCCTGAAGAAGCTCAGTTGGTTCTTGATAGCTTAATTGAGTTATTCAGAAGTGATAGTCAGGAGCGATTTGGACGAAATCAGGCTCGAATAGAACGGAGCTTGGAGCAGGTTGAGATAGAGGTAGCTAGATTGGAAGAAGGTTTGGTTGAGCGAGAAGATAGGATAGATCAATTGTTGACTGCTGAAGAATTATCGACAGCGGATAAGATCATCCTGAGTAATGAGTTTGGAAGTAAGATTAATGATTTGGAGCAGTTGAGGTATTCTCTGTTGGAGAGGGAGTATGAGTTGGAAGAGAAGTTGGATGCTATGGAAGAGATGCAGGTGATTAATCAGCCGATTGTTTCGGATAATCCTGTAGCACCGAATAAGAAGTTGAATTTAGCGATTGCGGGAGTTTTAGGTTTGATGTTGGGTGTTTTTGTAGCGTTTATGAAAGAATTTTTATCGGAATATTAAATAGAGGAATTTAAGAGAGGTTGGCAGTTGACAGTTGACAATTAAAGTCAAAAGATTAAGAGTTCAAGGTCAAATTCTTGGCTATAGATAAAAAGTATTGAATAATGAACAAATAAGTAATAAAGATGAGGTGATAAGATGGAGCAGGAAATTGAAAAGATAAAAGGGAATTTTTATTTCATGATTGTGAGAGATTCGGAAAAGTTTACACTTCAAGAAACTGAAGATGATATAATGGAGTTATATGAAAAAGACGAGGTAGAGCTTTATAAAGAAGAAGACCTACCTTTAGAAGATATATCAACATATTCCGATGATAATTTTGTAGTTGGTGGAGAATATTATGACTGCTACAAAGGAATGTTAGTTGGATATTTTGAAGGGAAGAATATCGCTATGACAATTATAATTGTTCATGTAGATCAAAAAAGTTACTATAAAGGTGATCCGTTTAATCTGAAGGAACTTGTTAATGAAATTCAAGAAGATTAAAATTGTATTATATAGTGGATAGTTAAGGTCAAAAATTAAAGAGATTTATGGTTTTAACTATCAACTATACCCTAGACACTATAAACTAACAAAAGGGTTATATTGAAGTTGAGTAGAGCATAAGTTAAATAAGTAGGAGGCAACGATTATGGAAAATATATTTCTGATCTTTTTAGTCAGTTTTTTACTGAGTTTAATATTGACTCCTGTAGCGAAAAAGGTAGCTTATCAAGTGGGAGCGGTTGATCATCCTAATCAAAGAAAGGTACATAATGGAGCTATGGCTAGATTTGGTGGTTTAGCAATTATTTTATCTTTTTTAATAACCAGTCTCTTATTTTTAGAGCTATCTAGGCAGTATCAGATTGTATTATTAGGAGCAGTAATTATTGTAGCGATTGGGATTATTGATGATATAAAAGGGGTTAAGGCGAAGTATAAACTTGTCGGTCAGATTGTAGCTACTATTCCTTTGTTAGCTTATAACTTACAGATTGATTTCATAAGTCATCCTGTAACAGGGTTATTATTTACTGGTGCTTTAGCGATACCGATTACGATCTTATGGGTTGTTGGTTTGGTTAATGCAGTTAATATGATCGATGGATTGGATGGATTAGCAGGTGGAGTGATAGTGATTTCGGCGTTGGCGATAGCGATAATCAGCTTTGGACAGGGAAATGTGGTCAGTTCAGCTTTGGCTGTGATCTTGGCAGGGGCGACACTTGGTTTTTTGAAGTATAACTTCAATCCAGCGGAGATCTTTATGGGTGATACAGGGAGTATGTTCTTAGGTTATATGTTAGCCAGTATCTCTTTGGTAGCGACTGCTAAGAGTGCAACAGCAGTGACTGTCTTAGTGCCAGTGATTGCTTTAGGGGTTCCTATCTTTGATACAAGCTTTGCGGTGGTGCGTCGCTTGATCAATGGTAAGCATCCCTTTAGACCTGATAAGGAGCATCTACATCATCGGTTTTTGAGCTTTGGGCTGAATCAGAAGCAGACGGTGTTGACGATTTATTTGGTGACCTTGATCTTTGGGGTCAGTGCTGTTTTGCTGGCCAAATATGAGAGTTCGATGATCTTACTGGTAGTAGCTTCGATTCTACTAGTTCTCTTTATGTGGCTGAAGGAGTTTGGGATTATTAGGTTGTATCCAACGAAAGCGGAGCCGATTGATCTATTGCAAGAGATTAAGGTTAATTTAATTAAGTTGTCGGATATGATGGAGGATGAGCTGGAGTTGGCTAGGTTACATAATGAGATTGGACAGTTGGAAGAGCTGATTGATAAGGTGCCAGAGTTTGTCTATGCTGGAGTCAATGAAGAAGTGGCTGCTTCTAAGGGAGAGGTAACTTATAGAAGTTTGAGAGAACGGGTTTTGTGGTTGGTTGAGATTATTGATCTAGTTCTTGATAATTATCAGACTGATAGTGATAATTTGAATTATATTTTTCAGGATGAGAAGTATAGTTTGGTTAGTATATATGATAGTTTGAGTAGTAATTTAGTAAAAGAATAATTAAGATTATCTAATATAAAGTGTAATAATTTAGAATTGTAGGAGGATAATTAATGACTCAATTAGCAACGATTACTTTAGCGGCTGGAAAAGGAACTCGAATGAAGTCTAAACTAACTAAAGTATTGCATCAGGTAGCAGGAAAGAGTATGGTACAATATGTGGTTGATACAGCTTTTGATTTAGAGCCTGTTTATAATATAGCAGTAGTTGGTTATAAGTCTGAACTGGTAAAAGAAGAGACAGAAGGTGAGATTGAGTTTGTTCTGCAAGAAGAGCAGCTAGGAACTGGCCATGCAGTGATGCAGGCTAAAGATAAGCTTAAAAGCTTTTCTGGAACTGTCCTTGTTTTATATGGAGACACACCACTATTGACTGTTGAAACATTAGAAGAATTACTTGCTAAACATGAAAGTAGAGAGTCGGCAATTACAGTCTTAACGACAAAAGTTGATGATCCTACAGGATATGCTAGGATAGTTAGAGATAATAAAGGAAATGTTGCAAGGATAGTTGAAGAGGATGATACAAGTCCTAAAGAGGCTAAGATAAATGAGATTAATACTGGAATTTGTGCTTTTGATAGTAAGTTATTGTTTGAAAATTTGAGTGAGCTTGAGGCTGATAATGCTCAAGGAGAGTATTATTTGACTGATCTAGTTGGTATCTTAAATCAAAAGGGAGAAAAGGTTAGTGCTTTGTTGACTGCTAATAATAAAGAAACTATTGGAGTTAATACTAGAAGGCATTTAGCTCAAGCAGAAAAGACTTTAAGAGAAAGAATTTGTAATTATCATTTAGATAGAGGGGTTACAATTATTGACCCTGCTAATACTTATATAGATGCAGAAGTTGAGATTGGACAAGATAGTATTATCTATCCCTTTACCTTTTTAGAAGGAGAAACAAAGTTGGGTAGTGAAGTAGTTATTGGCCAGCAGTCAAAGATAGTTGATTCTAAAATTGGAGATAGAGTAGAGGTTAAGTCATCAACTATAATTGAAAGTAAGGTGGGGGATGATGGGTTGGTTGGCCCGTATGCTTATCTAAGACCAGGTAGTGAACTTGCCGAAAATGTTAAGGTTGGTGATTTTGTTGAGGTTAAGAAAGCACAAATTGGTTCTGGAAGCAAGGTGCCTCATTTAAGTTATATTGGTGATACAACTATAGGTGAGAATGCAAATATTGGAGCAGGAACTATTACAGCGAATTATGATGGTAAGAATAAGTATCAAACTGTTATTAAGGATAATGTTTTTATTGGAAGTAATTCTACCTTGATTGCTCCAGTTGAAATTGGCCAAGGTGCTGTTACTGGAGCTGGGGCAGTGGTTAAAGATGATGTGAAAGATAATGATACTGTAGTAGGAGTTCCAGCAAAACAGATAAAAGGTAGATTATAAATATGGATAGGTATAAGTTGAAGAAAATATTAAATAAATATACCATAAAAGAGATTTGTTTTAAGGTAATACGAAAGCTGTATATTAAGCTATATTATTTAATTAGAAAAGTGTATATTAATATTTTTATGTTGCAGATAGATAGTAGTAAATTTGATAATTTCAAGACAAGATTAAATTTTTTCTTTTCCATTCGAGATAAAGAAAAAATGCTCCAATATTATAGTGATAACTTAAAAATAAAAAAAAAGATAATAAAGTCAGCAGATAAGATATGTGATCATAAATTTGATTTATTAGGTTCTGGCTTAAATGATTTAGGAGAAGATATAAAGTGGAATCAAGATTTTAAAACAGGCTTTATCTGGGAGAATAAATTTTATAAAGATATAGAAATTGTTAATTTAAATAATAATGCTGATGTTAAAGTACCATGGGAGTTGTCTCGTTTTCAGCATTTATTTACTCTTGGCAAGGCATATTGGATAACAAATAATCAAAAATATTATAAAGAATTTAAAAAACAAATAGAAGATTGGATAGAAAAGAATCCGATTGAAATGTCTATTAATTGGACTTGTACTATGGATGTAGCAATAAGGGCAGTAAATTGGATATATGCTTACTTCTTGTTTGAAGATAAGATAGATAATGATAAAAAGTTTAAAAATAAATTAAATTCTTCTTTATACTCACATGGTAAGTTTATATATAAAAACTTAGAGAATAAAGGAAAATTCAATAATAATCATTACTTATCTAATTTAGTGGGACTTATATTTTTAGGTTTATATTTTGGTGATTTTAAGTTAAGTAAATTTAATAAACCAGAAAAGTGGTTAAATTATGGTCTGAGTGAATTAGAAAAAGAAATGTTTATTCAGAATAATGAAGATGGAACTAATTATGAAACATCAACTTCTTATCATAGATTAGTAACTGAATTATTTTTATTCCCAACAATATTAGCAGAGAAGAATGGTTATAATTTTTCGGATGAGTATATGAATAGGTTAGAATTAATGTTTAACTTTATAATGAGTATTACTAAACCTAATGGTAAAGCTCCTTTAATTGGTGATGCTGATAATGGAAGACTAGTTATCTTCTCTAATTACTATGGATGGGAGAAAAGTGATTTTAGACATTTACTTTCGATAGGTGGTGTTTATTTTAATAGAGATGATTTTAAATATTTAGGCCAAGATTATCAAGAGGATTGTTTGTGGACCTTAGGTAAAACTTATACTTTAAAAAAACTTAAAAAAGCAAATTTAAAGTCTAAAGTTTATAAGCAGGGTGGATACTATATTTTAAGAAATGATAGTATATATTGTGTAGTTAGATGTGGTGAATTGTCTTTAAGAGGTCAAGGTGGGCATAGTCATAATGATCAACTTAGTTTTGAGCTGAATGTAAATGGAAATGATTTTATTATTGATCCAGGTGTATATGTATATACTGCAGATTATAAGATGAGGAATTTGTATAGAAGTACTAAAATGCATAATACTTTATATATTGAAGGTTTTGAGCAGAATGATTTCTATGAGAAAGATCTCTTTAATATGAAAGAACAGAGTTTTGCTGAGTGTTTAGAATTTAATGATACAATATTTTTAGGAGAACATAGTGGATATAAACATAAACCTGGAGTTATACACCGAAGAAGAATTGAATTAAAAGAAAACAAATTAATTATAGAGGATAATTTATTAGGTGACTTAAAAAGGGATGCTTATGTAATATTGAATTTGTCTCCTGAAGTAGATTTAAAAGAAGAAGAAAATAGTTTAATCTTAACTAATAAAAGTGAACAGATTTTATTACAAAATATAGAAAATTATAGTGTGCAAGAAACGTTAATATCATATAGTTATGGTGAAAAGTTGATTAGTAAAAAAATTCTAATTAATATAAAGCAAAGTAATAAATTAAAAATTTCAAGAGAGGGATCTTAAAAATGGTAAAGAGTTTAATAAAAAAAGCTCCGTATTGGATTCAGCTTCCAATACGGAAGATTTATGGTATGATTCCTTATGAAAAGAAATTAGATCAAGATTTTTATAAAATGTATAATTTTCTTCAAGAATCTCAATGGTGGACAGAAAAAAAACATAAAGAATATCAGATAAGTGAATTAAAGAAATTAATTAATCATGCCTACGAAAATGTACCTTATTATAGAAAAGTTTTTAATGAGAGAGGTTTAAAACCTAATGATATTAAAGATTTTGATAATTTGAAAAAGCTGCCTTATCTAACTAAAGAAAAGGTTAAAAATAATTTAGATGATTTAATTGCTGTTAATTATAATAAAGATGAATTGGTTTATAAAACAACTGGTGGGTCAACTGGTGAGCCTATGGCTTTTTTTGAAGAAAAGAAGGTATCTAAAGAAAGAGAGTGGGCATTTATAGTCAATTTATGGTCTAGAGTTGGATATGAACCTGCTAAAAGAAATAAATTGGTTAAATTATGTGGAGACAAACCTCTAAAAGGAATTTATCAAGATAGAGGACTTGATCTTATTTTATCTTCTTACCATTTAACAGAAAAAAATATGAAGAAGTATATTCAATTAATAGAAGATTTTGATCCAGATTTTATTAAGGCATATCCTTCTTCTATATATATTCTTTCTGATTATATATTAGATAATAATATTGATGTTAAATTAGGCAAATTAAAATCTGTTTTATGTGCATCAGAAAATATATATGATTTCCAAAGAGAAAAGATAAAAGAAGCATTTCAAACTAGAGTTTATAGTTTTTATGGACATACTGAACACTGTTGTTTAGCTGGAGAATGTGAAGAGAGTGACTTTTATCATCTTAATAGTGAATATGGTTATACAGAGTTGATTAATGAGAATGGGCAAGAAGTAACAAAAGAAGATGAAGTTGGAGAGATAGTGTGTACTGGTTTTAATAATTATGTTGTGCCTTTTATTAGGTATAAGACAAAAGATTTAGCAGTAAATACAAATCAAAGATGTGAATGTGGAAGAAACTATAAGTTAATTAAAAGAGTTAAAGGAAGAGAACAAGAATATATACTGACGAAAAGAAAGCGAAAGATAATGCTTACAGGTTCATATAAGATATTGGATAAAGTAAAGCAACATATTGAAATAGGACAATTTTACCAGGATGAACCAGGAATACTTGAATTAAGGCTTGTAAAGAAGTCTAGTTATTCAAGTAGTGAAATAGAATATATTATTAATAAATTCAAAGAAAAGTTTGACAATCAAATTGAACTTAAGGTTAGATTTGTAGAAAATATACCTAGAACAGAATCAGGAAAGCATAAATTTTTAATACAAAAGATATTAGATTAAGTAAATGCTTTTATTATTAAGCTATGGGCTTAAAGAGGTGGGATTTAATGGAAGATAAAATAGAGTTAATTGCAGTAGGAGATGTTTTTTTGGATCAATATAAAAAGAATGAAAATCCATTCAAACCTGTTTCTAATTATTTAAATGATAGTGATATTTTATTTTGTAATTTAGAAACATGTATATCTGATTCTTTTGGTACTAAAAAAGAAAAAGCTGTTAATTTTAAAGCTGAAGAAAAGGATTTAGAATTTTTAAAGGAAGAAAATTTTGATATAGTTAATATAGCCAATAATCATATTTTTGATTATGGAAAAGGAAAAGGTTAAGGATGAAGAATAAAAACTCAACAATATTATTATATTTATCTAAAATAATAAATTTAGTGGTTAAATTTTTAATAGTAGTAGTAATTACTAGAAAATTAGATGACTCTATGTTGTATGGTAGATATTCATATTTTTTAACAATAACCAATTATTTAGCTTTATTCTTTGGTTTTGGTTTTTTTTCCTCAATCAAGAGATTGATGGCAATAAATGGTGAAAATAAAAGTAAAGAATTGGCTGGAGTAATGTATATTATAAATTTATTGTTTTCTATCGGTTTTGCGTTATTTATTTTAATAATTTCTGATTATATTCTAGAAGAATATAGTTATATACTATTATTAGCTATAATTTCAAGTGGTACTTTATTAAATAATGTTGTAAAAAGAATGCAGATTGGATTTAAAAAAATAAATTCTATGATTATTACTGAAACTTCAATTAATGGAATAATACTTATTTCATTCTTATTGTTTGATCTATCATATATTGGTTATTTGATTATTTATTTTACTACGTATTTATCAATAAATACACTAACTTATTTTATTACATTTAGGCCTAAACTTGTTAATATTAAAAAAAATTATAATACTTTATTAAGCGAAGTAAAAAGTTATGGTTGGCATGTTTATTTAGGTAGGTTGGCAAGTATGGGAACTTATGATTTAGATAAAATCATGTTAGAATCATTTTCAGGAGTTCAATATGTTGGTTATTATAATTTAGGTTTACAGTGTACGACTCCTATTCCTACTTTTTCTGAAGCACTTATGTCTGTTTTTTATAAAGATTTAGCTGATAAAGAGAAGATACCTAGAAAGATATTGTTCTATAATTTTATTTGGTTATTACTAACTTCTTTATTAGCAGCAACAGTTGGAGGAATCATATTTTTACATATATTTGGAGAAAGTTATGCTACAACGGCTAGCTTATTTCCGTGGTTTGCAGCAGTAGCTTTTTTAAGAGGATTATACAAGCCATTTAACAGTTTCTTTGGAGTAAAGGGGTATGGTAGATTTTTAAAGAAAGTAGCCTTCATTTTAACAGTAGCTAATGTTGTTTTTAATGTATTATTTATTCCTTTGTTTGGAATAAGAGGAGCACTTTTAGCTACTATATTTGCTTTAATAATAGATAATGTAGCTCATTATTATTATTATAAAAAATTAATAATTAGTTTGTAATTATAAAAACATATTATTATATATAGAAATATAGAAAAAATATGATTCATTTTTGAGTATTAAATATTTGAGGAGAGATATAGAATGACTAATGTATTAATATATATATCACTTATGATTATATATATTCCTGGAGTATTGTTTTTATTGCATAAAAAAATTTTTTTGATTTTCCCGCTTCCTTCTGTTTATTTTTTATCTTTATTTGTCTTCAATGTTTTAGGAAGTTTAGTTGTTATTTTTCCTTCAATGAATATATATGGATTTCAGGATTTATTTTCTATTGAATATTATTTAATTTTAGTTTTACAATGTATATTCTTTTATTTAATGTTGTTTTTGTTTTGTAATAATAGAAATAGAAGATATAACTCTTTAATAAAAAGAGCTAATGGTATTAAATTATATTTATTATTTTATATATTATGGTTTTTTTCCATAATTTCAATAATATTATTTTTGTTTTTCGGTGGTAATCTTCCAATATTTAATATAAGTGAATTATTGTCTTTAAGCAATAGAGGAATAGTAGAATTAAGAAGTGCTGCTGTACGTAGTGTACCACGTTTTCATTGGTTTAGAATTGGATTTTATAATTTACCACAATTGGCTACTTTGTTATCATTTTTAATTTATAAGAGAAAAAAAACTTGTTTTAATAAGGTAATGTTTTATATTAGTTTTATTATGGCCTCTTTTTTATCAATAAGTTTTTTATATAAAGATAAATTAGCAGTATTTTTAGTTATGATCGTTTTCACTTTAATTATTTATGATAAAAAAATATATTATAAAAGAATAATATCAAGTATTGTAGTTGGTATAATAACAATTTTATTTTTTTACTTTTTATATTTTTCAGAAACAGAAATTAATTATTATTTTAATTTTGTTATACCTTCTTTAATTAATCGTATAGTAGGGGTTTATAGTATAGGTTTAGCAGCTGTTATTGAAGTAGTTGAGCATCAAGGATTTTTTCTAGGAACCACTTTTATTAATCCAATGGGAATCTTTCCTTATGAGTCTGTTACATTAGGACGAGTTGTACATTTATTTCTTTTTGGGCGAACAGGGAATGCAACAGTACCGGCAATAGGAGAAGCATATGCTAATTTTGGATGGTTGGGTATATTTTTATTTTTATTTTTGATTAATTATAGTTTGTTTTTCTTAAATTTTTTAGTTAATAATCTTTTTGATAAAGATAGTATTTTATGGGCTCTTTTTATTGTTTTTTTAGCTTTTGAAGTTTATAAATTGTCGATGACTTCTCTATTTATTGGAGTTTTATCTCCAGTAAATCTTTTAATTTTTGCTTTTCTTATATTTTTAGTAATATTTATATCATCTTCAAATTTTAGAAATAATTTTTAATGATATAATATCATAACACCATGAAATCAAATTGGAAGGGGAAGTGAAATGAAAATTTGCATGTTTTTAATAGATAATATATATTATGATGCTAGAGTACAAAAAGAGGCAGTAAGTTTAATTGATGATGGTCATGAAGTAGACTTAATAACATTAAATGAAAAAGAAATTGAAGATAAAGAAGTTTTTCTTGGGATTACTTTAAAAAAAATAAGTATTATTACTAGAGGTTTTCCTAAAAATATATTTTTTTGGGTTTTAAAATATTTTGAGTTCATTATTAAGTCATTATTTTTAGGGTTTGCTAAAGATTATGATGTCTATCATTGTCATGATTTACCAACTTTATTCATGGGAGTTTTAATTGCTAAAATAAAAGGAAAAAAAGTTATTTATGATTCTCATGAAATCTATACTGAAATGACAGGAGCTAAATTAAAAAAGGTTTGGCGGTTAATAGAGAGATTATTTGCTAAATATGCTGATGTAACTATTTTAACTGATGAATATAGAAAAGAAATTTTTGAAAGTATGTATCCTAAAGTGTCAAATTCTAAGATTATTATGAATGTTCCAGAGTTACAAAAGAACAATTCAAAATGTTCTCGTGATTTATCTGTTGAAGTGAAATTAAAAGAAAATGAAATATTAGGTATATATTTTGGAACATTGTTACCTAAACGATTTTTAGAAGAAATTATTTTATCACTCAAATATCTTCCTGATTATATTAAAATTGCTTTAGTAGGTCCAGTTAATGAAAATTATAAAAAGAGATTAGAAAAAATTATTTCTGATAATAAATTACAAGAGCAAGTATTTATTTTAAAACCTATTCGCAGAAATAATTTAATTAACTATGTTTCCAAAGCTGATTTTTCTTTCGTATTTTATAGTAAAAATAATATTAATAATAAATATTGTTCTCCAAATAAGTTGTTTGAATCACTTCATGCTGGATTACCGATGATTACTTCCGATAATCCTTTAATATTGGATGTTTTAGATAAAAGCTTCGTTGGTATTGCAATTAAAAATGAGATAATCAATTCTAAATTAATTGCAAAATCTATTTTAAAATTAATTAAAGAACATAATATAAGAAGAATGAAATCAAATTGTGAAAAATTATCTAAAGAATACAGTTGGAATCTTGAAGAGAAAAAGTTAATTTCTATTTATAAACAATTATATAAAACTTAAGAGGTGTAAAAAATGAAAATAGTTTTTTTGTGTCCAGTAGTTTCTCATGTGCGCTATCATAAGCGTATAAATGCACTAAAAAATCTTGGTGCAAATACTAAGGTTTTAGCTTTTGAACGAGAATATTATTCTGGTAAATCGCTTTCAGAGGGGTATGTATCATTAGGAGAAATATCTCATGGTAATTATTTTAAAAGAATTATACCTTTTATTAAATCCTTTTCTAAAATACGTTCTATGATTAAGAATGCTGATATTGTTTATGCATTTGGTTTAGATAACCTATTATTAGGATGGTTAGCAAATAGCACTGTCAAAAATAATTCTAAGATAATTTATGAAGTTGGTGATATAAGGGGAATACTCTTGAAAAATAGTTTTAGTGCTAAACTATTAAGAGAATTGGAAAAGTTTTTATTGAATCATATTAACCTTTTAGTTGTTACTTCAAAAGCTTATATTTCTGGTTATTATGAAGGAATACTTAATATGGATAACATTAAATATCAAGTAATTGAAAATAAATTAAATAAGGATGAATTTCAAAGTCTTAAATCCTCTGGTTCTTGTATTTCAAAAGAAACTTTAAAAATCGGTTATTTTGGAGTGTTACGTTGTCAACGATCGTGGAATATCTTAAAGAAAGTAGCTGAAAAAAGTAATGGGAGAATACAAATTTATCTTCGAGGAATTCCTATGGGAATTAAAAATTTTAAAAACGAGGTAAGTAAAATTTCAAATGTTAATTATGGAGGACCTTATAAAGCACCAGATGATTTATTTCAAATTTATAATCAAGTAGATATAGTTTGGGCTTGTTATCCTTATCAGGATAAGCAAATTGGTAATTGGCTTTGGGCTAGAACTAATCGTTTTTATGAGTCTTGTTTATTTAATAAACCTATGTTAACTTTGGCTGGAAATCAAGATGCTAAAGTGGTTAATAAATTTAAAATTGGTAAAAGCCTTGATTTATCAAATATCAAAGCAACTGTCAAAGAGGTTCTTAATTTAGATAAAAGCAGAATTAAGCAGTGGGAGAAAAATTTATATAATTTGCCTGAAAAGCTTTATCTTTACACAAATGAACATAAGAAGCTATTTGAATTTTTAAATAAATAAGCAAGGGAGGGTTTAACTATATGCGATATCACTATTATGACGATAATTGTGATGTTTTATGGGCTTCTAATGGAAGGTATATTTTTAAAAAAAGTATTTATAGTGAATTTTGGGAGAAAGTATTGAAAATTAAAGAGTTACCCATACTCTCAGTCTGTGGTTTATTTAATAGAGTGAGCAGGAATGGTATTCATAATATAATTCCATTAAATAATGAAAACTTAGTTATATTAATAAAAAGAAAAATTTTAGTTTATAGGAATAGAAAATTAATTAAAGCGATTCCACTCACCAAAGGCAAAAGACCGCTAAGAAAAGGCATTTTAAAGTTGGGTGGTAATTTAATATATGGAGAATATTGGACGAATTCTAAGAACTCCCCCCCTAGAATATGTAAAGTTGATCCGATTAATGGGAAGATTGAGTTTTTGGTAACTTTTCAAAATAAAAAACATATACACTTCATACAACAAGATGTATTAAATGAAGACAATATATTTATAGGTACAGGAGACAGTAATGATGCAAGTGGAATTTATAGGTACAACATAAAATCCAACCAATTAGATAAAATTGGAAGCGGAAGTCAAGATTGGAGAGCTGTTAGTATAATTCAAAAAGAAAATGATATTTTTTGGGGTTCTGATTCTGCAAATGAACAGACTTATATTTTAAAATATAACCGAAATGCAAAAGAATTAGAAAGAATTAGACCTATTGCAGGTCCAGCTTATTATTCTACTATTGATAATAATGGAAATATGTATATTGCAACAACAATTGAAGATCGAAGGAAACATAAAGCAATTATATATAAATCATCAAATGGTCTAAAATGGAATAAATTTAAAGAATGGAAAAAAGATATTTTCCCTGAAAGATTATTTGGGTATGGAATTATTGAATTTATAAAAGGACAAGAAAATTTAGATGACCTTTTTATCAATTTAAGAGGTTTAAAATAAGAAAGAAGGGATAATATGATAAAGAAAATCTATTTACTTTATCATACTCTTAAATATTTAAAAATCAAACAAATTATTTACAGAGTATATTTTATAATTAAAAATTTATTGATTAGCAAATTTAGCCACATTTATAATAAAGTTTATGACCATAAAGTTTTTAATGAAACTATAAATGTTAAATCAAATCAATTTATCTTTAGCTTAGGTAACTACTCAGTTAAAAATATTGAAGAGAAGGAATTAAATAAGCAATATCTGGACTTATTAAATAATAAATTTATTTTTTTAAATGAAACACAAAGTTTTAAAGAGCAAATAAAATGGAAGACAACTAAAGGTAGTCAACTATGGAAATTTAATCTACATTATTTTGATTATGTTTTAGATTTAGCTATTTATTATTCTTTGAATAAAGATAAAAAAGTTTATCTTTTATTTAAAGAGTTAGTAAGTGATTGGATTGAAAATAATTATATTGGTGATGGAGATAGCTGGCATCCTTATGTTATCTCTTTAAGGATAGTTAACTGGATTAAAGCTTATCAGCTTTTTGAAGAGAAGATAAAATCGGACGATGAATTTAAGGATAAATTTTTGACTAGTATATATAAACAATCTATGTTTTTATCTGACAATTTAGAGTATCATTTAGGTGGGAATCACTTAATTGAAAATGGAAAGACACTTTTATTTGTTGGTCTATTTTTTGAAGGTAAAAGAGCTAAAAAATGGTTTAAAAAAGGAAAAGAAATATTATGGAAGCAATTAGAAGAGCAAATTCTTGTTGATGGTGGGCATTATGAAAGAAGTCCAATGTATCATTCTATAGTTTTAAGAGATTATCTTGAAGTGTTTCTTTTATTAAAGAGAAATGATAATGACATACCTGAGTTTTTAATTAATAAATTAGAAAAGATGTTTGAATTTATGGTTGAAACTTCTCATCCTGATAAGGAAATATCTTTATTTAATGATAGTGCTTTTGAAATTGAACTATCACCTAAAGAATTAGCTGCTGTAGGAGTTGTAATCTTTAATAGAAGTGACTTCAAAGATTTTGCTGAGGAATTTAGTTTATATGCCTATCTGATGTTAGGTGAAGAAGGATTTCAAAAATTTAATGAGCTTGAAAAAGAGAAATCTGATTATAGTTCTACTGCTTTAGCTGAAACAGGTTACTATATTTTAAGAGATAATAAGAATAGTAAATATTTAATCTTTGATTGTGGGCCAGTTGGCCCAGATTATAACCCAGGACATGCACATGCTGATACTTTAAGCTTTGAATTGAGTGTTTGGGGAGAGCGATTAATTGTTGATTCAGGTGTTTATGGTTATCATTGTGAATCAAGAAATGAATTTAGAAGTACAAAGGCTCATAATACAGTAACTATAGATAACTTAGATCAATCAGAAGTTTGGTCTAAATTTAGAGTAGCAAAAAGGGCAAAAGCTAAAGAGAAGAAATGGATTAATAAAGATAATATTGTTATCATTCAAGGTGAACATGATGGCTATAAGAGACTAAAAGATTCAGTAATTCATGAAAGAACAATCTGTTTTGTAAATAATGAATATTGGATAATAGTTGATAGATTATTTGGAAAAGCAATTCATTATATAGAAAGCAATCTACATTTCAATGATAATTATAATTTTAATAAAATAAGCAGTAATGAAATTATCATTTCAAATAAGGAACAAAAAAATGTATTAATCAAATCAATAACTGGACAAAAGTTGAATCCAGATCAAACTTATATTTCAAAGGAATTTGGAAGAAAAGATTTATCAAATAAATTAAATCTAACTTATGAAACTAACTTACCTGATTTGAATGGGTTTATTATATATCCATTTAAAAAAGATATTCCGCAATTAGAAATGGTAGTAAGTGATGATCAAGGTTTAAAAATAAAAGTCAAATTTGATGATTATGTAGATGAAATTATAATTCCAAAACAAAATATAAAAGAAGAAAAATTTTATTCTAGAATTAGGAGGTGATAGCATATTGCGTATTCTATATATATCACAGCATTTTCCACCAGAGACAGGAGCAGCTCAAGGAAGAGCATATGAAATGGCTAAAAATTTGGTTAAATTAGGGGATGAAGTTACAGTTGTAACTGGTTTTCCTAATTATCCTGAAGGTGAAATTCATGATCAGTATAAAGGTAAGTTTTTTCAAAGAGAAACTATTGATGGAATTAATATTATTCGTACTTTTTTAGTTCCTGATACTAAATCTGGAACTTTAGTTAGATTATTAAATTATATTACATTTTTCATATCTTCGATTATTGGAGGAATCTTTGCTAAAAAAGTTGATGTAGTTTATGCTACTTCTCCACAGTTATTAGTTGGGTTATCGGGTTATATATTAAGTATATTAAAAAGGGCCAAATTTGTTTTAGAAATACGTGATTTATGGGTTGATTTTGCTATTCATTTAAATCAAATAACTAATAAATTTATGATAAAGGCTGCTAGATTTTTAGAGAATTTTCTTTATAATAGAGCTAAAAAGATTATTGTTGTAACTAATGGATTTAAAAAACATTTAGTTTCTGCAGGGATTAATAGTAAAAAAATAGAAGTAGTTACTAATGGAATGGATGAAAATTTATTCAAGCCTGGTGATAAAGATAATTGGGTAAGAGATAAATATAATCTAAAGGATAAATTTGTAGTAATGTATGCAGGAAATATCGGTACTGCACAAGGACTTGAAGTAGTAATTAATGCAGCTAAAAGAACAAGAGAGAATTCAGATATCATTTATACTATTATTGGTGCTGGAGTAGAAGAAGAGAAACTAAAATCATTAGCCCAAGAATATGAATTAGATAATGTCAAATTTATAGGAAGTCAACCTAAAGAGAAGATAGTAGATTTTTTATCTGCTGCTGATACATTATTGATTTCTTTATGTGACTTACCTTTATTTGATATTACTATTCCTTCAAAGGTCTTTGATTATATGGCTATGGGTAAATCGATTTTAATTGGTGTTAAAGGTGAAGCAAGAAAAATTATTGAAAAGGCTGAGGCAGGGGTTTATTTTCAACCTGAAAATGATGAAGAATTAACAGAAGGATTATTTAAGTTATATGAAGATGAAGAGTTAAGAGCTAAAATGGGCGATAACGCTCGTGAATATGCTGTTAATAATTTTTCTAGATTTAAATTGGCTGAAAAGCTTAATAAAGTAATAAGTAATATAAAATTATAAACTAAGAGGTGATTTATATGAAAAAGAAAGTATGTGTAATGGGTTTAGGTTATATTGGTCTTCCAACTGCTACTATGTTTGCTGTTAGTGGTCATGAAGTTGTTGGTGTGGATATAGAAGAAAAAGTAGTGAAAACAATTAATGAAGGCAGAATACATATTGAAGAACCTGGTTTAGCAGAGATGGTTAAGGGAGCAGTAATGGAAGAAAACTTACTGGCCAGTACTGAACCTGAAGAAGCAGATGTATTTATTATTGCTGTACCTACTCCATTGACAGAAGATAATGGTGCTAATCTAGATTATGTTAAATCAGCTACAGAAACTATTAGACCTTATCTTAAAAAGGGAGATTTAGTAATAGTAGAATCAACTATTGCTCCACGTACTACTGAAGATATAGTAGTACCAGAGCTTGCAAAAAGTGGTTTAGAAATTGGACGAGAGATATACGTAGCTCACTGTCCAGAAAGGGTACTACCTGGAAAGATAATTCATGAATTAGTCCATAATAATCGTGTAATTGGTGGAATAAATGAAGCTTCAGCTCTTAAAGCTCGTAAGCTTTATACAAGTTTTGTTCAAGCAGAGATGTATATTACTGATGCTACAACTGCTGAAATGGTTAAACTAATGGAGAATACGTATCGTGATGTAAATATTGCTTTGGCTAATGAATTAGCTAAGATATCTGAAAAGGTAAAGATTGATATTTGGGAAGCTATAAAATTAGCTAATAAACATCCACGTGTTAATATTCATCAACCTGGACCGGGAGTAGGAGGACACTGTTTAGCCATTGATCCTTGGTTTATCGTAGAGAGTGCTCCTAAAGAAGCAAAAATGATTAATTTATCTCGTAATATTAATGATAGCATGCCTCAATTTACAATTAGAAATGTAAAAGAGAAATTATTTGGAATTGCTAATCCTAAAATAGCTATCTTAGGAATTACTTATAAAGGAAATGTAGATGATTTAAGAGAGAGTCCAGTATTAGAGATTATTGATCATTTCCAAGAAGAAGATGTAGATTTAAGTATTTATGATCCTCATGTAGATGAGTGTCAATATAATTTGGTAGAGTTAGAAGAAGCAGTCAAAGATGCTGATTGTATTATTATCGGTACTGATCATAAAGCTTTTAAAGAGATAGATCCAGCTAAGATAGCTGATTTAATGAGAAATCAAATATTATTTGATACTAAAAATCTTTTAGATTATGATTGGTGGCAAGAAAAAGGATTTAAGACTTATAAATTAGGAGATTACTCTGATTATGATTGGCAAAAAGAATATGGAATTAAAGAAGTAATGAAAGGTCATAAAGAGGTTGCTGCTACTAAAGAGGCTGCATCTAACTAAATTGGAGGGTAATTATGTTAAAAGTAATGACTGTCTTTGGGACACGACCAGAAGCAATAAAGATGGCTCCACTTGTGAAAAAATTAAATCAAGAAGAGAGAATAGAATCAATTGTGACTGTAACAGCTCAACATAGAGAAATGCTAGATCAGGTACTTGATTTATTTGAAATTGAGCCAGCTTATGATTTGGATATTATGGAATCAGTTCAATCACTTACAGATATTACAGTTAATGTATTACAAGGGTTAAAAGAAGTAATAAGTGAAGAGAAACCTGATATAGTTTTAGTTCATGGTGATACTTCGACAACCTTTGTTGGTGCTTTGGCTTCCTTTTATCAAAAGTTAAAGGTTGGGCATGTAGAAGCAGGATTAAGAACCCATAATAAATATTCTCCTTATCCAGAGGAAATAAATAGGCAGTTAACTGGAGTACTAGCTGACTTACATTTTGCTCCTACCAAAACTGCTAAAGATAATCTTTTAGCTGAAAATATAGATTTAGAAAAAGTATTTATTACAGGTAATACTGTAATTGATGCTTTATTAGAAACAGTAAAAGAAGATTATAAATTTGATATTCCTAAGCTTAACCAAATAGATTTTGAAAATAAAAAGGTTATTCTTCTTACTTCTCATCGTCGTGAAAATCTAGGTGAACCTATGGAGAATATCTTTAATGGAATCAAAGAGATAGTAGAGAATAATCAAGATGTAGAAGTAGTCTTTCCAGTACACTTAAATCCTAAGGTAAGAGAGATTGTTAATAATATCTTAGGTGATACTGAAGATGTTCATTTAATTGAACCATTAGATTATCAACCTTTTGCTAATTTAATGGCTAAATCTTATCTAGTTATGACTGATTCTGGTGGAATTCAAGAAGAAGCACCAAGCCTTGCTAAGCCAGTCTTAGTTTTAAGAGATAATACTGAAAGACCAGAGGCAGTAGAAGCGGGTACTGTAGAATTAGTAGGAACTGATCAAGAAAAGATTATTTCTATAGCTAATAAATTAATAAATGATGATAAAGAGTATCAAAAGATGGCTAATGCAGTTAATCCTTATGGTGATGGAAAAGCAAGTGACAGAATAGTTGACTCATTACTTTATAAATTTAATTGTAAAAAAGAAAGACCACTTGATTATATATATAATGAAAAGTAAAGATAGAAGTAAGACTAACCGGGCCAACATAAGTTGGCTCTATTTTTATTTTAATGATAAAATTTAGATAAAAAGAGGTGATTTGATGAAAACAATACTTATAACAGGTGGAGCAGGCTTTATTGGTAGTAACTTTATCCGTTTTTTCTTAGATAAATACCAAACTTATAAAATCATTAACCTAGATAAACTAACCTACGCAGGAAATCTAGCTAATCTAAAAGATATAGAAAATAATCCTAACTATAAATTCATCAAAGGTGATATAGCAAATCAAGAATTAGTCCAGTATATCTTTAGTGAATACAAAATAAATTATCTAATCAACTTCGCAGCCCAGTCCCATGTAGATAAAAGCATTACCGGGCCAACACCCTTTATCAAAACCAATATAGAAGGAACCCAAGTCTTATTAGAAGTGGCTAAAGAATATGGGATAGATAAATTTATCCAAATCTCTACAGATGAGGTCTATGGAGAATTAGGAAATAAGGGTTACTTTAATGAAAAAAGCCCTTTAAAGCCTAATAACCCTTATGCAGCTAGTAAAGCAAGTGCAGATTTAATTGCTCGCTCCTATTATCAAACTTATAACTTACCAGTAATTATAACTCGCTCAAGCAATAACTTTGGCCCCTTTCAATATCCAGAGAAGTTGATCCCTTTATTTATTACCAATGCTTTAAAGGATAAGGAGTTGACTTTATATGGGGATGGCAAGAATATCAGAGATTGGCTTTATGTTAAGGATAATTGTCGGGCCATTGACTTAATTCTTAAACAGGGTCAGGTAGGTGAGATTTATAATGTGGGAGCTAATAATGAAAGGACTAATTTAGAGGTTACAGAAGAGATTTTAAACTTACTAGGTAAAGATAAGTCTTTAATCACTTATGTTAAGGATAGGTTGGCCCATGACTATCGCTATGCACTTGATACAACTAAGATCAAAGAGCTTGGCTTTAAGGCAGAGTATGATTTTAAGAGGGGATTAAAAAAGACTATAGATTGGTATTTAGAACACTATTAATTATTATCTATAAGCTGCTTTGTCGTTGGCCCGTATGTTAAGGATAATTATCGGGGCAAGGTGATATAGGAGCTAATAATGAAAGGACTAATTTAGAGATTACAGAAGAGGTTTTAAACTTGCTGGGTAAAGATAAGTCTTTAATTACTTATGTAGGATAGGTTGGCCCATGACTATCGCTATGCACTTGATACAACTAAGATTAAGGAGCTTGGTTTTAAGGCAGAGTATGACTTTAAGAGGGGGTTAGAAAAGACAGTTGCTTGGTATTTAGAGCATAGAGAGTGGTGGCAGAAATTAAGCTAATGAACAATTGACAATGTACAATTTACAATTATGCACTAACTTAAGCTAAGTTTTAGTATTATAAGGGTTTGAAGTGAAGCTTTATTACAAGTTGATAATTGATAGTGGATAGTGGATAGTTAAAAACCTTAAAGTTCTAAAACATTGTAATGTCCTAGTTATAAAGGTTTAAAAGAATTAGATTTTGAACTTGAACTATCAATTTTAAACTCTCAATTATCAATTGAATTTAAGCTCTTAATTGGAAGAAATTTTGTCTGAACGAAGCAAAAAAGCAGTAAAATTTAAGTTTTTGCAAGGTTTAATAATAAAGTAGTAATTCAGCAGGTAGCAGATATCTTACTGCTGAGTGAGTTTTAATTTCTTCTTGATCTTTTGGTTACTTTTATATCAAGATAAAAGTAACAGGGAAGAAAGTTTGATTTTTAAACTTTTCCCTAAACTTGGTTTTGAGCTAGAATTGTAAATTTAAAAATTGCCACTTCCAAAAATTAATGAAAAAAAAGCTTGATTTAATTTAATTATTTATTAGCTACAGTTGCTTAACAATAAACTCCTCAGGACTTAAACTTCTAACCCTACTATTCTTAAAATCCTTTAAATTCCTAGTAACTATAGAATCAATCTCAGCTTCTAAAGCACTTACTTCTATAACTGCATCTTCATAATCATTGATCGGCGAATCCAAAGCTGACCTTAAAGTTTGACCTGTCGAAGGTAACACCTCAAAAATATCTAATATCTCTTGTAAGAAATACTTAACCCTCTTTTTACCAAAGTTCCTCTCTAGCAAGTAAGCTAAAGTCGTTATCTCATGTGAGCAGACATAACCTTCAACCTTTTTTCTAGCACAGTAATCAACCGCTTTCTCTGCTGCTTTAAATCCTTCTCTCTTAAGTGCTAAATCCATAATTACATTGATATCAATCACTACTTTTTTCATGAAATATCTTCCTCATTTCCTGCTTATCCTCTGGAAAATCTTCTCCTGCAAAAAAACCGGTAAGATTCTTTACTTTGCTGCTAACCTGATAATCTTTTTCTCGTGTCTCCTTTAAATCCATTAAATGATTTTCCACTATACTAGAGATAGATTGACCTGTCTTCTCAGAAAGCTTATGAGCAAATTCAATTACATCCTCTTCAATACTTAATGTTAATTTATCTTTCATGTTCACCCCTCCTTACGTATATAATTATATCGGAATACGTATTAATTTTCAATATTTTGTTACCAATTTTATTTTTAAAGTTTTGAATTGGAAGAAATTTTGTCTGAACGAAGCAAAAAAGAACTAAGTCCAAGTCTAAGGTTGAGGCTGAGTAAAAGCTAAGTTCA
>NZ_JALKBX010000033.1 GCF_023227745.1 Natroniella acetigena
CATTAGATACCCCGTATTATATCAGGGAGGTGCTCTTTTTGTCTATCTTGATATTTATTTATTACAGGAATGCTCCTCGTATAATATAATTAAGATATTTAAGTATAATATAATTAAGATATTTAATTTTAACTCTTGATTTTTAGGCTAAAACTTCCTAGACTTATATTATTAGGTTGGATAAATAACTTATCCTCCTTGTTTTTAGCAATCTTCTTTAAAGAAAAGGGTGATTTTGATATAATTAGATCTAAAGAGGTGAGGGAATTGAATGTATATTTAACTGCAGTAGCTCATGTAATGTTTTTGATTTTGTTGTTTTTGATAGCACCTTTCTTGAATTTACCTGTACCTACTTTTGTGATCATAATGGCAGTTGGTTTTGGTTATCGTCCGTTAATTTCTTTTTTAAATAAAGGGACGGAAAAGAGCGGAGATTATTTAAATGTATTTATTATCACTTTTGTTGTTGTGCTTTTTCTGTTAAATTAAATAGTTGGAGTTAATTTAAAGACTAGTTTTAACTGGTCTTTTTTGTTTTATAACTATAAATTTTTTAGTTGTTAAGAAAAAAAGGGGAGGGCTGTTGAACGTTGGCCCTCCTTGATTTAGTTTATTACCTTAAGGTGTACGATTCTTTTACTGATGATATTAATCTTTATTGATTAATTTTACTAAATTCTCACTATTTAAGATTAACCAAAGTGCTATTCCAGTTTTCAATGCAGGAAGAATTACTGTACTTAATTCTTGAGTTCCATAAAGGTTAGAAGTAAAAAGAAATTCTATCAGTTGACTGATTAATTCAGGAAGATTTGTAACTAATAATATTACTCCAATTATCGGAAAAGCGATTAGGAAGATTTTTTCTTCAGTTAAAATAAGGTCTTTTTTTAACTTGACTTCGTTATCAATTATGTAATTGCTAATTTTGTCTGAAAATTTCCATAAGAGCACTATTCCTGTTAAATTAAATAGAAAATAAAATAAGAGGGAAATAAACTCGTTAGGTTGTATGGTATTAGCTGAACTTATAATATGTGATAAAGTTAAAATTATAGAAGGAAAAAAATTATTTATGAAATTTATCAGGAAAAATATCGCCATAAGTTTTAAGGTTGCTTTAATAAGTTCTTTCATATGTTGGTCCTCCTTTAGTTTATTCTTTCAAGAGATACTACTTCTTGTTCCAAGGTATCACTGATGATATTAACCTTTTCTGAAGGAGCTATCTCTGGAGTCACCTCTCCAATAACGGTTGCTCCATCTTCCATTCTTAATGCATTAAATGTTATTTTATCATCTGAGGAAACATTCATTTTATAAATATCGTATTCGCCATCGAGCAGGGTAGTAGTTGAATCATTGCTTGGGTTAACTCTAACTAATTTTCCGTTATTTTAAGCACCTCTTTATTATATCTATAAGCATTTATTTTAACTCTTTTTACTTATCAAATAAAATCCTATAATCCCTATTACCCAAATTAAAAGAGTTGTTAGAAGGTTATATAAGTTTCCTAAAAATATTCCTCCAAAGAAGATGCAAAAAACCAAAGCAGCTTCACAACCTTCTGTTTCATAAATTTTTATTGCTTCAAAAATAAAAAAAGCTATCATCACTAGAAGTACTCCAATAAAAAAAGAAGCAATAAAAAAGACTAATATATTGATCAATACTATTTTGATTGTATTATCACCAAAGTTATATAGACGATTCAGGAAAATTGTTACAAAAAAAGCAGAAGTAAAACTTAAAATAAAAAGCCAGTCAGTTCTATTTTCTAATTCTTTTATTTTCTTCTTTAATATTGGCATATAAATCCACTTTCTATTTCATTATTCGACAAAAAAACCAAAAATTTCTGATGTAATTATAAGAAAAAAGCTACTTTTGAATAGTAGCTAATGTTTGTAATGCTAAAAGGTCAGCTTCCTCCTCGATAGGGGAGTGCTGCATGTCCATTCCAATCATATATGTATAAGTAGGAGAGTGTTTTAAAATATGATAAACCTCATGAATCAAAACTCTTCTTTGTGTTTCAAGAGTGAGATTTTTATTGATTGCTATCAGATATGAGTCATAGCTTGATTTGAAGACATAACCCCAGAGTTCCGGGCCAAGTTTAGTCACGCGAGGATATATATCGTGCCCTTTGGCCCATAGCAATAGTTCTTTAAAGTTTGATTCTAATTTTTCTCCATATATAAACTTATCCTCCATGTCGTTCTCGTTCCTCTTCTTCAAATATCTTTGAAATTTTGATTAGTCTTTTAATAGTGCTGGGGCTAAGTTCACGACATTGTTTAAAAAACATCTGTAGATCATCCCTTTGGGTCATTTCATCGAAGAATTCGAGTAACTCTGGATCATCAGTTAGGGCTTGTTTGATTTTTTCTTCTGCTTCAGTAGTTTGTCCAATAGGTTGACGTTGATCAGTTCTTCCTAAAAGATAATCAACGCTTACATTAAAGAAATCTGCTAAATTATTCAACATATTTTTGTCAGGAAATCTAGAACCTTGTTCATAGTTAGCTATTGTTGTTCTCCCAACATTTAATCTATTAGCTAAATCTTTTTGGTATAATTTATTTTCTTTCCTTAATTTTTTTAATCTATCCTTAAAGTCTGCCATGATTTACACCTCTTTTAATTATAATATTACTACAAAATGAGTAGTTAATAAATACAATTACTCAAAATGTGGATTAATATTCAAAGTTGCTTGACAATACTCGATATGTGTATTATAATTAAATTACACAATACGAAACATAAGGAGGGGAAAGATGAAAAAAAGAGCTGGTTTGATTGAAGCTAGAGAATCGAGTGGTATGTATCAGAAGGATATAGCTGAAATGTTAGGAATATCTCCCTCCTTTTATTCTGCAATAGAAAGAGGTGAGAGGAGCCCGACATTAAAATTAGCTAGAGATATATCAGATTTGTTTGGCGAAAGTATAGAAAAACTTTTTTTGCTCAATCAAGACACAAAACGAGTAATAAAGAAAATCAAAAAGCCAGTTGAAAGGAGGGCCAACGATGAAAGAATTACTAGTAAAGCAGCTAGAAAGATTGGATCGAGTTAATGATAGACTTTTGAGCAAGGCAGAGAATAATGAGTTAACTGAGCTAGAAGTTGAAACTTTAGAGGTTGTTAATAATGCGATAGATGATATTAGCTACACTCTTATGACAAAGAAAGCTGAAGAGTAATCGAATTGGAGAGGGCTATAGAAGGAAGAAAATACCTCTAAGTTAGTTGTAATAGGACAATCTGAAAGTCTAATACCCTGTACCAAAGGGGGTTGATAAATTGAAATATAAAGTTTTGCATACGCCGAAGGATAAAGAGCCTATGGAAACTGAGGAGTTTATAGAGAATATGAAGGGGACAGATTTAGAGGCTGGTTTTAAACTTTTTTGGAAAAGATTGATTGAAGCGAGGGCAGAAAGTGAGGGTCTCGAAGTTGAATTTAATCTTGATTGAGTTGAAGGGAGGTGATTGAGGTGTTCTATGATCATGACCAGGAGTTGAATTGGATAGTGATAGTTAATGATGATGTGCATGGGTTTGAGCTGAAAGAAGATGCTCAAGAATTTTATGAACTTAGCAAAGAAAAAGCGGATAGTTGTGACTTAATTCAGATTTATTGTAAAGCTAGCGAAGGCGATGAAATGCCTGAAGCTCACAAATTAAAGTTAACTGATGAGCAGCTACTTGCATTGAGGGAAGTCATAGGTCATGTTGACGATCATGAGAACTGGATGGTGGATGTGATGGAACATGGTCAGCATCTAGAAGATGTGTACCGTAAGGTCTATAAGCTTGCTGAGCCGGTGGTTAAGAAAATTAGAGAGGAGCGATAATTAATGATGGAAAACTTGCAGAATTTCGAGAGTGAAGATTTTGGACAAGTTAGGACTATGTGCAGCAGTAATAGTAGCGATAATGAAGATGTAGTTTGGTTTGTTGCTAAAGATGTCTGCGATGCACTTGGGTTATCTAATCCTAGTGTAGCAGTTAATAGATTAGATGATGATGAACGGGCTAAGTTCAACTTAGGGCGTCAGGGAAAAACGAATTTTGTTAATGAGCATGGTTTATACAATCTTGTGTTGGGTAGCAGGAAGCCAGAGGCTAAGAAGTTTAAGCGTTGGATTACTCATGAAGTCATTCCATCAATACGAAAAACTGGCAACTACTCAATTGAGTAATCTAACCAATTTGACTTATTAAGAAATATGGTTGATGAAATGGAGAGGACAAGGCAGATAGCAAATGAAGCTGTCGAGCAAGCACAACAGGCTAATGATGGAGTAGAAAAAATTAGAGAGACTATTATAGAAACAGATGATGATTGGCGTAACGGGGTTAACGAGAAACTTAACACTATTGGCTTCAAAACTGGTAAGTATAAAGAGATCAGAACAGAAAGTTATGAGATTTTAGAAGATAGAGCCAGATGTCGTTTAGGAGTGAGATTGGACAACCTCAAGGAAAGAAAAAGAAATAATGGAGCTACTAAGACTGAAACTAATAACACTCGTAAATTAGATGTTATTGAAAGAGATGCTAGACTCAAAGAGATTTATACTTCCATTGTTAAGCAGTTGGCTATTAAACATTCAGCTTAGTATAACAACCCTGAGTTATTGGGAGGGGGGGATTGATTTGAATTCAGAGATGTTGTTGGCCTATTTGAATGAACATCATACTGGAGACAAGGATGGAGATTTTCAAGAATACCTGGAGAGAAGTGATAATTAATGCTCCTGGATTAAAGGAAGGTAACTGGCAGAAGCATTAATCTAAGGAGGTGAGATATTTGCCGAGGAAGTTCGATCCAGCTCAAGCCTTCAAGGTAGCTAGAAGGCTAAAAAAGGAAGGTAAAGATGATACTGAAGGTTATAAAAAGATTATGGCTAGGCTTAAAGATTATTTGGCTAAGTAGTTTAACTTGTTTAACTTACTTATATTATACTGGATATTATTAGCACAAATCTAGAGTTTTTTGTGAAGATTTGGCAAAGAGGAGGGGTTGAGTGTGAATAGTAGATATATCGGTAATTTAATTAAAGAAGCGAGGGGGAAGATGACCCAAGAAAAGTTAGCTAAAAAGGTTGGTGTTGATAGAAGTACAATCAGTAAGTATGAATCAGGAGCAGAGATGTCTAAAGATATGCTTAGAATAATTGCTGGAGCACTAGGTAGTTTGAAGTTGAAGATGATTGCTGATGGGACAACCACTGAAACGATAATTTTTGATCAGGTTAATTTAGATTTCTATGTATCTCTTTCTAAGACTAGGCAGGAGTTATTGGAAGCTGCACAAGCGATTAATGATGTGTTGGATTTTGCTCACAATGTAGAGTCAATTGAGTGCTTGGAGGAACAAGAGATAGAGAAAATTGAATACATGTTAGAGCAGATCGATGATGTTAATCATGCCTGTGATATGGCAGATCTGGTTTGTCATGAGTTTGGAGCTGATATAAGTAAGCGAAATGAGAAGAATCTGCAAAAGTATTATGCTAAAGGTTATTTATCTTCGTTATGTGACATTAGACAAATAAAAAACACCCGCTGCCACGGGTGAGAATTTAGTAAATTTCATTACGGTTATTATATCAAATCCCGGGCCAACTTACAAGTCAAGCTCAGGTCCGGGAGCTAAAAAGAAAGAGGAGAGGTTAATGACTCATCTGGAAGCAACTGAAATTAGATTACATGATATGCGAGAAGCAGTTGAAAGTAAGGTTGGTAAGTTAGTCAACTATGATCATATAAATATCGGACAAGAAGAGACTGTAATCCATCAAAGTAGGATTACTAAGCATGAGATAGTTAATAGATTACGTGAATTGGATAAGTATAAGATAGTTCAGCACCTCAAGTATGATTTGTATGTTACGGATGATCGAAAAGATGCAATGCAGGGTTTGGTAGCTTTAGTATTGGCAGATAGGTGCAGAAGTTTTATTGAAGTTGAGAATGGTACTAGAAAGTATTTTCTTTCGGTTGATATTGGAGGCTATCGTAGCAAGTGGGAAGTTAAGGATAAAGTTGTTAAGCAAGAAAGGGGTGCTAGGGATGCCTGCTAATAAGTTTTATGTAGAAAAGGTTGCAGCTGGAGTCTATACAGGTTATTCAAAATTTAGTTTAAGAAATTTTAGAGTAATTAGAGTAAGTGATGATTCATTCTGTATCTATGATGTAAAAAAGAGTATGAAGTATTATAAACCACCAACATTGGTTACTAAGTTGGCTGTTGTTCCAGCAGATGATGAAGATGGTTATAGTTTCAAGACAAGCCGTGAAGCCCCTAAGGTTAGATATGTAGAAGCTAATGGGAAAGAGAAGATTTGAATCTATACCAGGCTAGAAGGATAGTTGAGAGAATAGATTCTGAGCTTTCTGATCGGTTATTGGAAATCTCGACGATAGAAAAGATAGAGCCTTATTATTTAATTAAGTTCGGAATAGAGGAAGAAATATTGACTTACCAGGTTGATGAAAAAGATCTTCCTGAGGTGGTATAGATGCCAGTCAACAGAAATCGGAAAGCAGTAACTAAGGTTTGTAGGATATTAAACGGGATAGAAAGCCAGCTTGTTTGGAAGATGGGTCGCTGGCAAGGTAAGGGTTCAATTATGAATAATGGAGTGCTTGTGTTTAAAAGGGATGTCCCTATGAGAAAAAGGGATTATCATAGGTTGAATAAGGCTCGAAGGATAATCAGAGAGGAATTTGTGTTAGCTGATTTGATATCACTTGATGATCAGTTGGATATTGGTTTGAGTTTTGTTATAGATGATAGGTTGAGTGAGATTAGAGCAGCAGGATTGTAAAGCATATCGGGCTAACACTTAGAAATGTTGGCCCGACTTAAAAAGGTGGTGAGTTGATGATTAATGGAATTGAAGGTCTAGATGGCGTGTCTGAGATAGAGATAGGAAAGATCAAGACTGGTGAGAAGAATAAGAAGGGTTATCCATCGAAACTAGATTACTTTAAAATTGTCAGACCGACCAAGAAAGGTGTTAGTCCAAGTAAAGAAAAGGTTAGAAAGCAGATGATGAAGGACTTTTCTGAAGCTACTGGAGAGAAGTTGCAAAGTCTAAGTAGTGATAAATGTAGCTATAGTCAAGCAGATAAGTTCATCAGTTGGCTTGAGGATAAGAGTAAGGTTGTGAAGGATGATAACTTTAAATTAGAAGTTGTAGAGAGGCCTAGATTATCAGTAGGGCCAACGGCTTAAGGTTGGCCCGAATAAGGAGGTGTCCTGGATGGCTTGGGAGAGATGTGAAGAGTGTAAGAAGATGGTACGACGGAGTACTGAATCAAAAGTTTTGCCCTGAGCGTGGTAAGTTTTGTGTTGGCCAGGAACCAGATGATTTAGAGTGTAGTTATGTTCAGAGTTATTTCGATAAGATTGTAAGTGGATTGAGGGGATTAGTAAGTTTATTTTGATGCTATAGATTAAATAGAGAATCTTCCAGTAAGGAGTGATTAGATGCAAAATATGGAAAGTAATCATTTGATAAATGAGGGTAGTTTGATTATGTTTGATAAGCAACTGGCAGAAGAAGTTGGAATGATGAGGCAATATTTTTACAACAACTTTATTATTGGCTTAGAATAAATTACAAGGCAGATAAAAATTATATTGAGGGTAAATACTGGGTTTATAATACTTACGGAGAGTGGCTGGAGAACAACTTTCCTTTTTGGAGTAAGTCAACATTGAGAAGAACGATCAAAAGTTTAGAGCAAGAGGACTTAGTTATAACTGATAATTTTAATAAAGCTGGTTTTGATAAGACTAAATGGTACACAATCAACTTTGAAGTTTTAAGGAAAATTGAGAATAAAATCAAGGAGGAAGAGCAGTCTGCTCAAGATGAACAGACGACTGTTCAAAATGAACAAACCAATATCAGAGATTACACAGAGATTACTACAGATAATAAAAGTAAGTATGTAAGTAGTAATGATAATTTAACTGTTGAAGAGGAACAAGAAGTTTTAGAAGAGATTGAAGCCCAACAGACAGACAGGCAAACAGAACCTTCTCCAATTAGAGAAGCGATTAATGATATTTGGAAGATGAATAATTTCAATCCTAATATACTAATCACCCTAATTAAATATACTAATAAGTCTAGTCCTGAACTGGTAATTGAAGCAATGAAGCGGGCCAAGTATGAAGATAACCCATTTTATTACTGTGTTGGTCGTGACCCAGCACAAGGAAAAGGAATACTGAATCGTTGGCTTAGCAGGGGCATTAATTCCATTAGTGAGCTCGAAAAAACAGAGAGGAGTGATGGCAATGAGAGCAAATGCAAAGGAGATCAGTCCGAATCAATTTCAACAACTGATAAATCAAAGAGTAGCAGAACTCAAAGAAAAAAACCAAAATACAAAGCAAACAGAATTTGAGAAGTCAGATCCTCGCAGGATAAATGAATTTTATGAGAAGATACTTGGGATTGCTGATATTTCAGGCAAGTTGAGACGGGAGTCATTTGATAGCTATGACTGCTCTGTTAAAAAGGGGTTTGAGGACAAAGTAGCTGCAGTCAGGAAATTTGCTCAATCATATCATAATCCAGATAATATATTTTTGTGCTTAGGAGGTAATGTTGGCAATGGGAAAAGTCATTTAGCTGTCTCTGCTGCTAAAGTGATTGCTTATCAACAAGCTAAGGAGTTGGATGATAAGATTGATCGATTTATGCCATCTAAATTGCCAAATGGGGAAGTGTTTTTGTTCTATGTCAACTGGAGAAGTGAAATCAAAAAGATTAGAAATAGTTATTCTAATCGAAGTTCAGATTATTCTGCTTTAGAAGTGATTCAAAAGATGCAAAGGGCTACGGAAGAGGAGCTTCTAAGGTTGGCCCAGGAGAACTTTTTTGATAAACATCAAATGTCTTACTGGGAAACGAGAAATAACAGAGGGATAAAATAAATAAGAGAGGAAGGGGATTACTCTCAAGTGGTTAGTAATTAATAATAGGTCACCGAAATTGATTTCAGTGACCTATATAAATTGGTTAGAATATACCTAAAAAGAATAAGATTAAAACAATAAATAGAATAGATTGATGACCTACAAATGGAGCACCCATTATATATCCCCCTTCCGACAATAAATTAATCCTTTTCCACATAGTATGTATAATTCAAGAATGTGTTAATGGAATAAAAAAATAAACGAGCTAACTAGCTCGTTTATAAAAAGTGAGGATGTTTAAATGGTTTTTATTATTTATGCACTAAAGCTACTGTAACTATAAAAACCCAAGACTAATAGGATTAAGATTAAAAATAAAATATATGCATCGTCTCCTCCAGTCGGACCTTTAATAGGTGCTCCCATATGTTTAACCTCCTTAAATTTCAGTATCTTTACCACATACTATGCTTGAAAGAAAAATATGTTAAGAATAAATAAAAAAAGAACCGACACGTTGGCCCGCTCCAAGAAATATTTAATCTGATAAAACCATTATAACATAAAAGAGAGGGGCGGGTAAAGGTGGGGTGTAAGGAAATTGAACAGGCTGAAAAGGAAAGTAAAGAGCAGATAGAAGAAATATTATATAATTACAGACCAGCTAAAGCTAAGGCAAAGGTTTTGATTACTACTTCTTTAAATATGAGTTATAGCTTGAAAGCAATTAGATATAATGAACCTTCAGCAAAGACTAATGAAACTGCTTCTGATACTGAAAATTATATTGATAAAAAAGAGGAGCTTAAGGAAAGAGGAGAGATGATTTTAGAAAATGTTGAGACGATAGAAGAATGTTTAGAGTGCCTTGGCCCGGAAGAGCATGCTGTGATAGAGTATAAATATTTTGATGGACTGGAGGATTCAGATTCAGCTGAAAGATTAGAAGTATCGATTCCAACCGTGCAAAATAAAAAGAGAGCTGCTTTGGATAAGCTTGAAAAGGTAGGATTATCAGAAATTTATCAGGAATTTATCACTATTTTAGCAGTTAAAGCTTAAAAAGTGTGTTATTATATATAATGAGAAGAATATTGTACGAAGATAAGTAATAAGATAATAATATGTCAGGGTGATTCAAATCCCTCTTAATTGGTGATTATATATATTAAAAGTATCATATAGCAAGTTTGATAAAGCTGATAGTTAAGTTAGATAATTTACATAAAGAGGAATAGAATAGATATTTTGTGATAGAATCTAAAATCAAGAGTTTTTTCTAGTTAAATAGAATATACTATAAAAAACTCTTATTGGAGGGAATTATTATGAAAGTTACAAATACAGAAGAAATCGCTGGTGAAACGATTAAAGAAAATTTAGGCTTAGTAAAAGGAAATACTATTAAAGCTAAGCATATTGGAAGAGATATTGGAGCTTCATTAAAAAATTTAGTTGGTGGAGAAGTTAAAGGATATACTAAAATGATTTCTGAAGCTAGGGAAGAAGCCTATCAAAGAATGATAGAAGAAGCTGAAAGATTAGGGGCTGATGGGGTTGTAAATGTACGTTTTTCTACTTCACAGGTTATGCAAGGAGCTGCAGAGATTTTAGCTTATGGAACTGCTGTAAAATTTAAATGATTAAGTAAGCACCTGAGAGGGTGTTTTCTTTTTTGAAATATTAATCGTATATTTCTAGATGGTATAATGAATAATAAGTAGTAATAAATATCAAATTCCCCGAAAGCTATCTATTTGGATAGTCAATAAGTAAGCAAGGCGTGGGAACTTTTATCCCTAGGGGAATTTGCTGATAAATATTGCATGTATGATCCGTTTAATTTAATAATTGGCCCGGATAGTTATCGGGTGATTTTACAAAGTAGCTTAATGGCTACTTTTTTTATTTATAAATTAAAATTAAGGAGGTGCTGTCAGTGACTCAAAAGGAAACTAAAGTTATACGATGTACAGGTGAAAAGAATGATGGCTCTAGATGTACTAGAGAAAAAGAGGTTCCAGTTGATTTTGTTGGCCCATGGCATTGCTGGCAGCATCCTCCTGAGGGCCAAAATAATAACAAGCAGGGTGTTGGTCATAAATTGGCCCAAGAAAAGATAGAGCAGATTAAAGTAGATCTTCAAGTTTATACTAGCATTAATTATATTGCTAAAAGGAATAATGTCTCCTGGGAGACTGTTAAGCGAATTAAAGAAGAATATAAAGATGATATCGAGAAGTATCGAGATGAAAAAAAGAAAGAGTTTGCAGATAGGGCATGGGAAGAAGTAATGAAAGCTCTACAAATAGGTAACATGAAGTTAGATACTGCTTTAGAACAGGGCCAAGATATAAAAGATACAATAGATAAGATATTAGCTTTAGTAGGTGAAGGAGAACTTAAATTTAAGGAGGCTAAACAACTGATCAAGCCATTAGCTGCTTTATCTGATTACTCTTTAAGAGATTTATCTATCTTTATAGGAACTTTAGTAGACAAGCATGAGTTAGTAACAGGAGGGCCAACAGAAAGAACAGAAAATGATCACAATCATAATTTGAACCCAATCGATGCAATATTACAGGCAGATGAAGAGATAGAAGGCGATAAGGATGGCGAAGGATAAATTCCAGGGATTAATTTCAAAGATGAAAGAGTACAGGGAGCCTAGAGGTTTCATCAAGTTTGTTAAAGAGCAACTAGGGGCCAACCCCACTAAGCAACAAGAAAAAGTAATGGAAGATATGCAAAAAGAAAGAAAGATAACTGTTAAAGCTGGCCATGGTGTAGGGAAGACTGCTTTAGCAGCTTGGTTTCTAATTTGGTTTATAGTAACTCATCCATTTGCAAGAATCCCATGTACTTCAAATAAAGAAGATCAGATTAAAGAAAGACTTTGGCCCGAAGTTAAGAAGTGGGTTCGTGGTAGTCCTTGGGACGATTATATTATCCATAATAAGACTAGAATCCACATTAAAGGTTATCCAGAAGATTGGTTTGCTAAGATTGAAACTGCAAGTGACCCTGACAATTTAGCAGGGTACCATGCCAAGTATCTATTATATATTGTAGATGAGGCTAGTGGGCTAGGAAAAGAGTTTGCTCAAGTAATTCAAGGTGCTATTACAACTGAAGGAGCCAAAGTATTTATGATTGGAAACCCGACTAAAAGGTCGGGTTATTTTTATGATAGTCATACCAAAAATGTTGATAAATGGGCCAACCATACACTATCTTGCCGCAACTCTCCTTTGGTATCTGAAGAGTATATCAAAGACATGGAAGATGAATGGGGTAAAGATAGTGATGTAGTAAGAGTTAGAGTAGATGGTAAGTTTCCAAAATCAGAATCAGATAGTTACATTAGTATAGAGTTAGTTGAGCAAGCTTTTGAGTTTGAGCTTTTAGAAGCAATTGGCCCGAAAGTATTAGGAGTTGATGTTGCTAGATTTGGTGATGACGAAATAGTTTTCCATGGTCGACAAGGCAGAAAAGATATTGAAAGATTAACATTCACTAAAAAAAGAACTACTAATGTAACTGGCAGAATAATCGAAAGAATCAGGGAAGTTGGATATGAAAAAGTGAATATAGATGTCGGTAATATGGGAGCTGGAGTAATTGATCAGTTGATAGAGAAAGTAAGAGAGTTAGATTTAGATGTAATAGTAAATGAAATTGGATTTGGAGATTCTCCACCAGATGAAGAACTTAAAAAGCATAATAAAGATATGACCGCTGTAATGTGGAGAAACTTTAGAGACAAACTTAAAGAAGGCATAGATCTTAGTCATGATGAGAAAGTAAAAGAGCAATTAACTAATCGAAAGTATGAGTTTGACGGATCAGGAAGATTGAAATTAGAAAGTAAGAAGAAGATGAAGGCTAGGGGGCTTGATAGCCCTGATAGGGCTGACGCATGTGTGTTGGCTTATTATGATGGAGAAGGAAGAAGCAATCCAGAGGACTTAGAAACATTTGGAACCAGTTATGCGAAGGAGGCGTCTGTATGGTAGAAGATAGAAATGAAAGTGACAATAAAGAAGATGTAATGAAAGAACTTGGATCAATAGGGCAAAGTCATTCTGCAAGGTTTCATGCCTTAGGAGATGAAGAGTATCTACCTAAAAGATGGCCTCAAAATATAGATGTTTACAACAAGATGAAGCGATCTGATGGCCAAGTACAGGCCATGCTTTTAGTGATGGAGTTGCCGATCAGGTCTACCAAATGGTTTGTTGAGCCTTATAGCGATTCAGCCAAGGATAAAGAGATAGCAAAAGCAAGGATAAAGAGATAGCAAAAGAGATTGAAAATAACTTATTCGAAGGTCCACCAAATGGCATGACTCAACACTGGGATGACTTTTTAAGATTGGCCCTTACAATGCTACCTTACGGTCATTCAGTATTTGAAGTAGTCTATGAGGAGAAAGATGGACAGATACAGTGGAGGAAGTTTGCTGAAAGACCTCAAAGAACAATTCATGATTTTTATTATGATGAACATGGCGGGCCAAATGGAATTAAACAGCTTAGGGTTGGTGGTCATTCATTTGACTTTGTAGATATACCAATTGAAAAGTTGTTGATATTCAGTAACAGAATGGAAGGTGGGGACTTAAGGGGTCAATCAGTACTGAGGTCAGCTTATAAGCATTGGAGTATCAAAGATTTCATTTATAAGTTGATGAACATTGGCATTGAAAGAAACTTAGTTGGTACTCCTGTAATGGAGTTGCCTAAAAATTATTCTGAAGAAGATAAGAAGTTGGCCCGGCAGGCAGTTGAGAATTTAAGGTCGTCAGAAAAGGGAGGAGCAACAATTCCTCATGGATTTATATTAGATATATTCGAAGGCAAGAGGAATATGATGGATCTAATGCCTTACATCAAACACCATGATGTGTTAATGAGTCGTTCAATATTGGCCCAATTTCTTAACCTCGGAAGCACAGAAACTGGTTCAAGGGCAGTTTCAGAAGATCAATCTAGTTTATACTTAATGAGCCTCAATCAATTATATAAGGGAAAGGTTATATACCGTTTTGATTAATGGAATGTCGAATGTAAATGCGAGTGCAATTAATATAGCTAGTGCAACTGCTGGCATTAGTGGCCAAGTTCAGATTGATATTGATTATGTTAGATTAAGGATATATAACATATTACTAGATGGAAAAGCTAATGTTGATATTGTCCCAGAAAAATGGAAAGGTGCTAGATTCGATAATATTACTGGTCAAGCTCAGATAGATATTAAGTCCTTGCTACTTTCAATTTTTGAAGGAGCTTATGTGATAGACAAGGATAATTATCGTACTAAAAACCAACCCGCCAATTCAGATGAGATAGCCAATTATATTGTAGTTGAAACTGCACCTTTACGACCTGCTGATGAATCAGAAGATTTATATGATAGAGAGGTAACGATAGCATCAGAGACAACTAGAACTATAGCAGTTAGATTAGATGATTCAGATGTACCAAGCGTTGATCTTCAAGCAATTTTGATTGGTGCAGATACAACTGAAATTATCGAAGAAAAATACTTTGCATGGGGTGGAGAAATAACTCTAGAGAACAATGGAACCGAAACTGATGAGCTAGAGCTGATAATTGAAGGGAAACCATTAAGTGTAAGAGGTAGAGAACGAGTTAAAGCAAAAGATGAGAATAGTATTATTGATAACGAGAAGATTAAGTTTGAGCTTGAAGATAATCACTTAATTCAAGACGAAGAGCTAGCCCAAAAGATAGTTAATATTATTTTAGCAAGTTCGAAGGATGCTAGAAGAGATGTAGAGATAGATTGGCGTGGTAACCCGGCTTTGATATTGGCTGACTTGATAGCAGTTCCAGAGTTCCAGCAGTTTGGCAATTTCTATGTTACACGTCAGAATTTAGAGTATGATGGTGCATTTGAGGAAGGCACTAGCAAAAATCAAAGATAAGGAAACTACAAGCACCTGATGAGGGTGTTTTTTAGTTTGGAAGGAGGTGATTGCTATCTGGAAAGGAATAGTAGTTCATCATTCAGCCAGTCCTGATGTAAGTGCTAATAAAATTGATCGCTGGCATCGAGAAAAGGGTTGGAAGGGAGTAGGTTATCATTTTGTAATCCGGGCCAACGGTGATATAGAGCCAGCTAGAAACTTTGAAAGTGCTGGAACTCATGCTAGAGGTAGAAATCAGAATTATATAGGGATTTGCCTTACTGGAGATTTCACTAAACATCCGCCGACTCCAGAACAGATTTCATCATTGATTCATCTAACGAAGGGGATTAAAAGTAGATGGGGTGCAGAAAAAATAGAAAAGCATCACAAGAATTGCCTAGGGCCAATGTTCCCCTGGGATTTTTTCATTCAAGCAGTTTAATAGGTTTGAAACTAACTTTAGGAGAGTGATTATAGTGTTAATTGCAGTTAAGAATATCTTATTAGGCTTTATTGCTTCATTGGTTAAATCTTTTTTACAGTCAACTGCTAATAATCTCTGGGGAGAGACTTGGGATATTATCTTTGAGTCTATTGAAGAAGCAGAGAAAGAATGGGATGATGGCAGGGTTAAGAAGAAGTATGTAATGGATAAGGTTATGAAGCATATTGAGGGTCAAGGTCGTTTTGGACGGATTAAGAAGTTTATTATCAAGAATTTTATAAGTTCGGTTATCGATGCTTTAATTCGAGAGATTAATCAAGCTGTTGGGAGTGATTGGGTAGAGAAAGCAGGGGTATATGAACGTAGGTTGGCAGATAGGATTGAGTTTATTGATTGAAAGGGCCAACAGGATCAGGCTCCTGAGCATCTTGAAGATGTAGAGTTTGAGATTGAGTTGGAGCAGAAAGATAATTTTGGTCAGGAGGTTGTTGGAGATTTAAGAGAAGAGAAAGGATTGGATCGAGAGTGGGATTCAAATGATAATATTAGCTCCTAGGGTGTTGCCCTGGGAGTTTTTTGTTTTATAAAAAATGAATTTAAGGATAAATCTAGAAGTTAAATAGTAAGTTAAGGAATTTATTTCCTGCTCTAAAATAAAAGAGTCGAAGGAGGAAGAACATAATGAAAAGTAAGATCGCTGAAGCAATTAAGTTAAAACGAGAACCTGTGGCAATACTGTGGAGTGACCAAAAACCTGAAGATGCTATTCAATTTAAAGAAGGAAGATGGGGCTGTGTTATTTCATTACTGAGCCAAGCTAGCAAAGGAAAGACAGCAGCTTTTGATGAAAAGACTTGTGGCTGCGTTGGCGGGGCCAAGGGTTTAGGTTTTAAAGATTATGAATTAGGTGAGATTGAACATTTTCTTTCTGATGGAGAGAAATGTGAACGTGAGGGTGAGTTTTATAAAAAGACTCCTGAGTATGCTCGTGAGTTCATTAAAAGCTTACCTGATATTTTTGTTTCTACAGAATATGTAGTCTTTAAGCCTTTGTCAAAGGTGGAGGTTAATGAAGAACCAAAGGCAGTGGTCTTTCTAGTAAATGCTGATCAGCTTTCAGGATTAGTTACCTTGTCTAACTTTGACCGACCTACTAAGGATAATACGACTATCTTTTTTGGAGCTGGTTGTCACAGTACTATTATAGAAGTTTTGAATCAAGGACTTAGTGAAGAACCTAAAGGGTTAATTGGATTGACAGATCCTTCAGCTCGGAAATTTATTGCTCAAGATTTACTTTCTTTTAGTCTGTCTTATCAACGATTTTTAGAATTAGAGGATGTAGTTGAGAATAGCTTTTTAACTAAAGAAACTTGGGCAGATATTAAAGAGAGGATTTAAAAGATTACTATATTTTATGGGTGAATAAGTTACAAGAAAAATAATTGTTAAGAGGTAAGCAAATGTTAGAAATGATTGGAGGGATGCTATTGAAGAAGTATTTTATTACATTATTTTTATTAATTATGAGTATTGCATTTTTAAGTAATACTACCTATGCTTGTGTAGGAGCTAGACCTTTAGGAATGGGAGGGGCTTTCGTTTCGGTAGCTGATGATGTTAATGCTATTTACTGGAATCCAGCAGGATTAACGAATATAGAAGGTTATGAAGCGGCTACGTATACTAGAACATTGAATAACCGTGATAAAATTAACTATGATGACTTTATTGGTACAGCGAGAACTTTTGACGAATTAGGTTTAAGTTTTGGACTAGGTTATATTGGAGAAGGAGTATTGCTTTATGATGGTCTTTATAATGAAGAATTTGAGTCTGGCGATGATACTATAGAGTTTGATGGAGATTTAGAAATAGAACAGAGTACTGACTGGTTAATACTTTCTGTAGCTAAGGATCTTTCTGAAGAACTTAACTTAAGTGGATTATCTGTAGGAGCTAATATTCGGCATATGACTATGGGTAGGGAGGAAACATTTGAAGGAAAGATATTTAAAAATAATGAGCTAATCGGTGAGAAGTATACAGATTCTGACTCTGATTCAAGTGTAGCGGTTGATTTAAGTTTATTATATCAACCTACGGAGCGGTTATCAGCGGGTCTTTTAATTCAAGATGTTTTTGAAACTGAGTTTGAGGTATATGGACAAAAAATATCATATATCAGAAATGTACGTCCAAGTTTATCTTATCAGCCAACTGATTCCCTGATATTTGCGGTTTCAATCTATGATTTTACTGATGAATTAGACAGACAAATTTCTTTTGGTGGAGAGATGGAACTTACCGAAATGACTGAGTTAGAGATATTAGATTCTAAAGAGGAGAAATTATATCTTAGAGGAGGATCCTACCTAGGAAATTTAACGCTAGGTGCAGGTTATGAATATGGAGATTTTGGATTTGATTATGTCTTTTTAGGAGAAGATTTAGAAAGCACACATCAATTTGGAGTTACGTATAAATTTGCTGGAATTTAAAAGTTTAAAATGGAAATTAGATGATATTATTGGCTCCTAGGGCGTTGGCCCTGGGGGTTTTTTGGGTTTTTGCAGGAAAAATTGATTATATGTGTAATTATTTAATAGAATAAGGAGGTAAATCATGGATTTTAACGATTTGAAAGGTTTAATTAAAGTACCAAAGCTAAGTTCTAATAATGATTATTGGCTAGTTAGAGCTGAAGCGGGGAAGTATTTTCAAGAATTCTATCTTGAGGACTATATTGCAATTGGTTGGAATGAGATGAACAATTTAGATTTAATATGCGAAAATGAAGATGAACTTAAAGAACAAATAGAAGAGTTGTACCCAAATGAAAATCGACCAGGTCTTATAAAAAGTCAGATATATACTTTTGTTTCTGAAATGAAAAAAGGAGATATTGTTTTAGTTCCTAGTAAAAGTAATAATCAACATATAGCGTTTGGAGAGATTGTTGAGGATGATATTTATATTGAAGAAGTTGAAGAATATGATTTTGAAAAATACATGGAAGAGTTTGGCGAGCAGCCACCTTGTCCTTTTAAGAAACGAAGGGAAGTTAAGTGGCTTAAAACAGTAAAAAAAGAAAAACTTGATCCTTATCTATATAAGCTCTTATATTCTCATTGTACAATAACTAATGCTAATGATTATTCTCATTTTATTGATAGAACTATATATTCATTTTTCGAAAAGGATGGAGTATTGCATTCAGTTTTTGAAGTTAAAGAAACAAACTCTATTAATGCTTTTGATTTGAACAGTTTTATTGGTAGTATGCTAGATAGTCTAGATATAATTAATGATAGCATTGATCATAAGTTAGATAAGCGGAGTATTGATATTAAATTAAATGTTCAATCGCCTGGATTAATAGAGTTTTTTGGAAAACCTGAAGTGATTATGGGGATGACCTTTTTAGGTGTGTTGGTAATAGGAGGAGAAATTGAATTAGATGTTAAAATAATGAATGGAAAACTTAACACTGAGGGGTTAATTGAGAAAGTAAGGAAGTTTATTAATTCTTTGAAGGAAAATGAAAGGCAAACGATAAAGTTAAAAAAGAGATTAAAAAGAGAGAAAGAAAGTTTAAAAATTAAGGATCCTGAAATAAAATTAGAATTTAAAGAATCGGATCAGCAGAAAGAGAACTAAAAAGAAACTAAAAAAGTGCTGTCAGCACTTTTTTAGTTTCTTTTTATACGGTGAAGATATTTTTACATATTTATTTATTAGAAGTATTGATGTGAAGGTAAAAATCAATTTATATAAAGAGATGTTGTTGAAAATTATAACATCTTTAATTAATAATCCGATTGTATGTTTTTGTAGTGTAAATAATAGGGAGAAGGTAAACAAGTAACTAAATATTATACTGATTATATGAAGAATTTTATCAGTGAACTTCATTATTCCCCCTCCTTTTTAAGTATGTTACCACATTCTTTAATAAATTATAACATAGAAAAAAGGAAGAAACAAACATTGGGTTGATAAAAAATGTTTTTCTTAGAATTTAGTTTTTTATTCTGATTGACTGTATTAGAGTTATTTTCTTGAAATCAATTTAGTAAAGTATCTATTTTAGATTCGGCTTCTTTAATTTTCTTTTTATTTGTTTTAGTATTAACTCCTCCATGCTTTTTTAATTGTTCAATCAACTTTCTAAACTCCTCCAACAGTTCAGGAGGAGCTTTTTTTATTTTATTGATATGACTATCTTGCTCTAGTTGACCATCAATAAACCCCCTAATCCTATCAGCTGCACCAGGAGTACTCTCCCACCATTCCAACCGTTTACCCTTTAAGCGAATCCCTTTAGTTTTCTCTAAATTGTCTTTGTCCAATTTTCAACCCTCCCAAAGCATTGGCCAACCGTGGATCAGAGATCATTTCCAAATCCCTTCCCAATTCATTGGACAGCCGGGCCAACAGTTTTTTAGAGTTAGCTCCACCACCGCAGATAAGCCACTTATCTACTTCAGTTAGTGACATATCAAGCTTGTTCTTTATATTGCCTACTGTATTGGCAGCTAGTTGTTCATATTCTGAGTTTAAGATATCAGTTATCTCTATCGGCTGACCGTTCTTTCTAAACTCCTTATCCAACTCTAAATTCTTCTGTACCTTATAGAGCTGTGGTCTAATACTATGCTCTTTTATCAACCTGGACTGTATATTTCTAAAAGCTTTATTCATCCCTGGGATCCTATCAGTTTCATTCTTCAACCTCAATTTTAAAGTGCTTGTCCTCAAATCTGTTAGCAAAGTCATCCTTTTTAATATTGTACTGATCAACAGAGAGGGTAGTAATTAGATTGATTTTAGTATAGCTAGTAGTTGGCCCAACCAGTAGAGCAATAGAGGTTAAGATTAAATCATTAGTTTTCTGATCATCGATATCATCATAGTTGGTAGTATCAAGATTATATTCAGCATCTTGGGCTACCTTACCTACTGCTAATTCTCTTTCTCCAATCTTTACTTTTAAGAAACTTAATGGATTGTTCTCTAAGTTAGCTGCTGGAGTAGATTCTGCTTTAGTATCTACTATTTGATGGTCGTAAGATACTACCGATGGAATTATCAATTGTTCCTTTAGATTAAAGCCAGCTACGCTTTTAACTGTGGATCGACCATAGTCAACAGAAATAATTTTTGGCATTAAAATCACTCCTTTAGATTTAGTTAAACTTGTTTAACAGAATTTAAGAAAATGGCTCAAAGATGTTTAACTTGTTTAACATGGATTGAGTTTAGGTTTGTTGGCTTTCCATTATTGACCTTTTGCTTCCGACAGCTCTGTATATTTGTGTTATTTGATCAGGCACCAATAATGTATAATATTGGTTGCAATTAAGCAAAATAGCTATTAAGAAGGGGTGTTTAATAAATGATAGAGTTAAAAGATAAACTTACTTTTGGAGCTGCGGCTGGTATGATAGCTAATATATTTAAAAATATCTTTGTTTTTGGTTTATATTTTTTTAATATTATTCAATATACGACTTGGCATATGGCATCTTCATCTTATATTTCTAAAGATAGGATTAATACATTAGGTTCACTAATCCCTGGGGCAGTTACCGATTATTTTATGGCTTCTATAATGGGTATAATTATTATGTATCTTTTATATTTTACAGGAAAGGAGCATTATATTTTTAAAGGAGTAATGGTAGGTTTATTTTATTGGGTAGCTATCTATGGTATAGTAATGAGCTTAGAGACTACCTATATTAACCCAGATGATTTAATTACAACCCTTTCTCAAATAGCTGCTCATTTAATAATAGGGAGTTTAACTGCTTTTATAATTGTTAAATATGGTAGTGGGCTTTTAGAGGAATAAGTATTCTTGTTCTGATGTAAGAGTATCTTAATTACATAATAATGAAGAAGGGGTAAAAGTTAATTTAAATTGAAAGGAGATTGATTATGAGAATAAGAAGTAGCTATCTTCATTTATTGGTTATATTGTTATTGATGACAGCTATTGTAGCAGGATGTGAAGAAGCTCCAGCACCTATAGAGGAAGATAATGTTGACCAGGGGTCATTGGGTTTAGAAGAGCTTGATCTATCTTTGTTAGCCTATCAATTAGAGTTAGAGATACGTTCATCCTTTCAGAGTGCTTATAATAGTTGGATTAACTTAGATAGAATAACAGAAAGAGATGAAGAAAGTTTTGAACAAATAATTTCTGTTTTGAATTATAATTTAAGTGAATTTGTTTCAGAAGAAGAAATAGAAGAATATATTGAAAAGTTGAGGGATATTGATAGAGGTGGAGAAGGGGAAGTAGCTTTTCCTACTCATGAAGTGGTTAGGGAGAGTGAAATAATAGAGCAGAATAATGAGACAGTACAAGTTCAATTAATTACTACTAGATATTATCCTGCCACAGAGTGGGAAGGAGATGCTTATAGCAAAGAATTTGACTATGTTGTAACTTTAGTAGATGATAATGGTAATTGGATTATTCAAGAGGTTAATTATAATTAAGATATAGATCTTCTGATCTCAGTAGTAGGCTTCTAAAGGAATAGGGCCAAAGGTGCTTAATAGGTCTAAGTGTGTTGGCCCGAGATTGCTTATATATAATATATAATGTAGAAACTCAACATAGAGCAGATTGTCTTTTGTCATAATACCAAGTTAGTTAATACAAAGTTAGACACTGAGGATCTGATTTCAATTGGTTCAATTGGCTTGATTAAAGCAATTGATAGTTTTAATCCTGATAAAAATACTAAATTGGCAACTTATGCGGCACGCTGTATTGAGAATGAAATATTAATGTATCTGAGAAGAACGAAAAAACTAAAAAATGAGAAGTTGATGCATGAACCGATTGGCTCTGACAAGGAAGGAAATCAGATTAGATTAATTGACATTTTAGGAACAGCAGTTGATATTGTCAGTGACGAGGTAGAATTGGTATTAAAAGAAGAGAAACTGTATGAAAAGTTGACTGAGCTTGATCTTAGAGAAAGGAGAGTATTAGAGTTAAGATATGGTTTGAAAGATGGAAAGAAGAGAACTCAGCGAGAGATTGCAAAAAAGATGGATATATCTCGCTCCTATGTCTCAAGGATCGAAAAAAAGGCCGTTAATAAACTAACTAAAAAGTTTACTGTAGAAGGATACTAGATTTTTCTAGTATCTTTTTTTATTAGTATTCACAAAAATTAATAGTGCTGCATATTATAGTATATGGGAGTTTAAGGAGGGAAAGGGATGGATAATAATATATTAACGATTAATCGTTATTTAGATTTAAAGGGATTTAATTCACTTCATTTGATAGAGGACCTACGTCTATTTGTAAAGAAAGCCAAAAAAATAAATCCTTGCTTAGAAAGTTATCAACTATATGATATTGGTTTCATCTTTAAAACAGATGTGGTTTTAATTAAATTATATTTCTATAGATAAATATTTTAGAAAAAATATTAAGTTTCATTATCGATAAAATTTTATTTAAATTCTTTAAAGGAAAATTGCAATAATTAGAGAAAGAATATAAATATATGGCTTTAAACATTGTATTAACTAGGTTTGACTTTTCAATGAAAGTGAAGGAAGGTGAAATTGATGAAGTTTGATGTAATAATTGTAGGAGCAGGACCAGCAGGAGCATTTACTGCTTATAATTTGGCCCAAGCTGGTTTAGATGTTTTAGTATTAGAAAAAGAGGAACTGCCTCGTTACAAAGCATGTGGTGGTGGTTTAACCTTAAAGGCTAAGAGTTTATTAACTGACTTTGATTTAACTGAAATAATTGAAGATAAGATTAATCAAGTAATTTTTTCATATAATCTAGAACAACCGGTAAGAATAAATTTTCAAAATCCTGTTGTTTTTATGACAATGAGGGATAAATTAGATAACTTTTTAGTAGAAGGGGCTAAAAAAGCTGGAGTGACAGTAATGACCAATAGTGAAGTAGAGAATGTAGTAGTAACTGAAGATAAGGTTGAGGTTAAGACAGAAACTGAAGTATTTACTGCTAGGATTGTAGTCGGTGCAGATGGGGTGAATAGTTTAGTTGCTGATGAATTGAATTTAGTTACAGATTTAGAACATGCAGTGGCTTATGAAAAAGAGTTACAGGTTACTAATGACCGATTGGCTGAGCAAAGAGGTAAAATAAATTTAGATTATGGGGTAGTAGCTAAAGGTTATGGTTGGATCTTTCCTAAGCAGGATTGTTTATCAGTAGGTGTGGGGAGTTATCAAGCTGGGGTGAGTTTAAAAGAAAGTTTGAAAAAGTACTTAGTTGGTGAGAAGATAGCTGGTTATCAGGAAATAAGGGCTAAGGGACATTTAATACCTGTAGGTGGAGTTAAAAGAAGACTTAATAATGACTCTTGTTTGCTAGTGGGAGATGCAGCAGGATTGGTAGATCCATTATCTGGGGAAGGGATCTTTTATGCATTAAAGAGTGGTAAAGTAGCAAGTCAAGTGATTATTGATAAATTAGCTGAAGGTATTTCTTTAAATGATTATACCCAATTGATCAATCAGGAAATGGTACCTGAATTTAAGAAATCTAAACTATTGAGTAAAGTTTTTTTTATAGCTCCTGATAAAATTCATAAACTCACAAGGCAAAGAGAGTGGCTTTTAGAGGCGTTAGTTAAAACTGTCTATGGAGCTAAAAGCTATAAAGAACTATACAAAACCTTTATGTCAGAAATTCCATTTTTGAGTGCTATAATTAATCAGTAAAATTTTAAATAAAAAATTCATTTTAATCCTTGACAATCTAACAGAGATATTATATGATTTATAATTGACGGAAGTGATAATTGTAAGTTTGAAGGGTCATTAGCTCAGCTGGTAGAGCATCTGACTTTTAATCAGGGTGTTGGAGGTTCGACTCCTCCATGGCTTACCAAAAAGCATTTAATATTGAATAATGAATATTTAATAATTAAAATTCAGAAGCATAAAAGAATTTGAATTTAAGTTTTTAAACTATTCAATATTAGATATTAAATATTAAATAGTTAGGCCCCCATCGTCTAGTGGCCTAGGATACCAGGTTTTCATCCTGGCGACAGGGGTTCGAATCCCCTTGGGGGTACCAATGCAACTAAATCAAAGTTACTAAATTGATATTAAGCAATAAGATTTAATAAAAGAGATGAATTTTCTCTATCCATGGAGAGTCTTGTTCTTTAAGACTCGAAAGGGTACCAATCTTTAAAGTTATTAATCAATCTTAATTTAGAGATAGTACCTTTACGTTTTATCTTTCTTGAGCGACCACGAAGAGTTTTTGAGTTTCAAAACTCGGAAGGGCACCATTAAATCAGATAATAGTGAATAGAGAATAGTTGGAATTTAAGAAATTAAAAGAATGTGATTTTAAGATCTTAACTATATTCATTATTAATTATTATCTATTAACTGAATAAGTGTGGTGGCATAGCCAAGTGGTAAGGCCGAGGACTGCAAATCCTCTATCCCCAGTTCAAATCTGGGTGCCACCTCCACGCCGGGGTGGCGGAATTGGCAGACGCATCGGACTTAAAATCCGATGGGACTTTCGTGCCCGTGTCGGTTCGAGTCCGACCCCCGGCACCATCTTTAAAAGCAGTGAATAAATAATATTGAATATTTAATAGTTGAAAATCAAGCTCGTTAAATTTTTTAGGTTTTTCATTATTCAATATTAGATATAAAATATTAAATGAATTTTTGTCGCGGGGTAGAGCAACTGGTAGCTCGTCGGGCTCATAACCCGGAGGTCGTTGGTTCGAATCCATCCCCCGCAACCATTAAACTATTTCTTAACGGAAATAGTTTTTTTATTTTATTGGTGTGCTTTGTAGATTACAGAAATAACAAAATTCCAGATATAAGAGATCTAAAGATAAAGCAATAATAAAGTTCAAAAATAGGATATGGAAGATTACTAGGAGAGCTAGACCATTTCCTGTAGAGATGATAATTGCCGAGTTAAACCCAGTCTTGAGGGGTTGGGGGAACTATTTTAAGATAGGGGATATAAAGAAATTATATAGAAGATTAGATGAATGGATAAAAATGAGAATACGTTCGTTTATCGAAAAGAAAAAGGCGATAATGCATCAGAACTATCGTCTTTCAAATAGTTATCTAAGAGATAAAGGACTTCAATCATTACTTGAAGAATGTTATTTTTGCAATAATCAGTTTGATATGATATAATTCAAATTACTAAATAATCTAGGAGTAGATAATTAATGTCATATTTTGAGTATATATTAGAAAAAAGACCTGTTATAGCAGCGGTTAAAGATTTATCTGATTTAGAGGCAGTTCCTAAGGATAAGGTAGCTGCTGTTTTTATATTAGGAGGAGATATATTTAATTTACCTAAAATTGTTGAAGCTGCTATTGAATTGGATAAGCTTGTCTTTTTACATATTGATTTAGTAAAAGGGATTGGCAAGGATAAATATGGAATGAAATATTTAGCAGAGGAAATTGGAATTGAGGGTATAGTTACTACGAAGAGTTATTTAATTAAAGAAGCTAAAAAGTGTGGTTTAATTACTATTCAGAGGCTATTTATTCTTGATTCTTCGGCTTTTGATAGTGGGGTTAATATTATTAAGAGTTCTCAGCCTGATTTAGTAGAGGTTCTGCCTGGTTTGGTATTTCCTCATTTAGCTGATGAGTTAAGTGATAAATTAGAACAGCCGATTATTGCTGGGGGGTTGATTAGAACTCAAGAGGAGTTGGATTTTGTTTTAGATTCAGGAATTTTAGCTGTTTCAACAAGTAGTAAAAGGTTATGGGGGAAGGAGTATTAATGAATATTTATCTGAATGTTTTAATATTTAACCTTGACAAGTATTAAATTAAGTTATAAAATGTAAATAAGATAGATTTTTAAAATTATTTAAAAATCAAAAATAAGTTTGGTTAGTTTTGGGATTGAGAATATGAGAAAACCCTATCTAACCATTAAGGTGCTAATCTGCTTAGGACTCTATTTAGGGGCAGGGTGTATCTTAATGGAGAGGTAGGTTTTTTTTATTGGAACCTGTTTATTGTTACACCTTTATTATAAGTTAATAAGCCCTATAAAATAAAGGTAGAATAAGAATAAATAAAAATAGAGGAGCTACCAAACAGCTTATAATTAATTGATTAAAACTATTTAAAAATAATCAAAACTGTTGGTTGCTCTCTAGGG
>NZ_JALKBX010000034.1 GCF_023227745.1 Natroniella acetigena
TTTAGTTATTGTAGATTGTCTTCACAATACTAGGCGATACTTTTCATATCGCAACAGATCACACCATAATTGTAATAGGATGCATCTTTAACTTCCTTCCAATTACTTGAGGTGCTATAAAATTACTTTCTATCTGCTGAATAACAAAAACAACCCCTACAGTAATCAATGCTATTATTGGTGATTGAAAGAACCCAACAACTACAGCAGGAACAGTTCCAATCCACGGGCCAAAATAAGGAATAATATTTGTAACCCCTGCTATTACAGCTAATAATAATGTATAATCCAGTCCAATAATTAGAAAAGCAAGATAACATAAAGTACCTACACAAAGACAAACAATTCCCTGCCCTCGTATATAAGCACTCAAGGTTTTATCAATCTCCTGCAAAGTTAATTGAACATCATCGCGTTGTTTTTCATTAAAAATACCCAAAATAGATCTTCCAAGCTTCTCCCTATCCTTTAATAGATAATAAAGAATAAATGGAACAATAATTAATACAAGTACTACATTGACTAGTGTTCCTAGAAAAACTAATAGATCCGCAGCAAAATTTGTAGTCATCTGATTCATCCAATCACCTAACTCAAAGATAAATTCTTCTATATTTAACATCTCACTTAATGGATAGCGTTGAAAAAAATCACTTTTTTGAATGTCAATTAAACTACTTTGAATTTCAGAAATAATAACAGGCATATTATCAATCAAACTATAAAACTGTCGTTGCAGTAAAGGGCCAACAATAAACAATAGACTTATTAGAATATAAACTAAAATAAGATATAATAACAAAATAGACATTCTTCTTGATAATCTCTTCTCCATCACTCTAACAACAGGTCTCAATAAATAAAAAAGAAATCCTGATAGAATAATCGGAATAAATAAAGTTTCAAATATAACAATCAAAGGAATAAACACCCAATTAATTAATGTTCCAACATATATGATTAAAAATAGTAAGAGGATTCCATAACCAATTTTAAATATTTTTTCATCCATTCTTTAACTCCTTTTCACTAAAATTTTAAAAGCCCATAACTTCCCCTCCAATATTATTTAATTCTAATATATTAATTTTCCTCTTTCCTTTCTAATAGATACTTCTTTTGCTTATGATATGTAGCATTTATAAATACTATATATTACAAACAAAAAATAAGCTTTTTACAACTAAGTTCTACTTCACTTCTATCTTCAGTAATTTACAAGCCATAAATCAATTTTACTCAATTTAAAAGCCAGAGTTTTTTCAAGATCTGACTTGATAATCAAACTAAGACTATTCATAATTTAAAGCATCTACCGGCTGCAAATTCTCTGCTTTCAAAGCAGGATAAATCCCAAAGAAAATACCGATCACTAATGAAAAGCTAAACGCTATCACTACAGGGCCCAACGATACAACAAGAGGTCAACCACCTATCTACGAAATAAAGTAGGTAGCTAGATAACCTAAACCGATCCCTACTCTCCCTCCAATCGCACTCAAACTGAGAGATTCAATCAAAAACTGCAACAAGATATCCTTCTTTTTAGCTCCTAACTCAAGTGCCATCACCTTATCAGTAACTTGATCCTTAGCAGTTAGCATAATGAGCTTCATCTCTTATCTTTGATAACCCTTCTCGACCATCATAAGCTATCTCAACTTGATAGCCTTCATATTGTAATTCCAATTCTAAAAATCTAGCTATCTTCTTCTCATCTTCTACAATCAGAACTTTATACCCTTCCATTTTAATCCTCCAGACAACTTCTAATCTATTTACTAGTATATAAGGTAAAATAATTAAAAAACAATTAACTGAAGATTAAAATTTTACCGTTTATACATATAAAAAATTTACATAATGTAGATACTAATAGTAATGGGAGAGTGCCATAATGAGCAAAAGATACGTACTTGAAGTAACCAACCTATCTAAAGCATTTGATCAGAAAAAGTAGTTTCCAATGTTGCTTCAAGGTACGAGCAGGTGATATCTTTAGTTTTCTCGGGTCAAATGGTGTTGGAAAAACAACAATTATTAGAATAATTCTAGGGTTGATTAATCTAGATAGTGGCATAGTAAAAATAAATGGTTATGATATTAAAGAAGACTTTAACAGTGCCATCAAAATAGTTGATTATCCATAAAAATTAAGTAAAAAATGATTTTAATTATTAATATTTGATATGCATTTATACTTGTTGGAAATATTTACATATGTTAATAAGTAATACTAGATTAAAAACCTTAATAAAGATGTAAAGAGGAGGTGACGAAATTGTCTCTTAATATTAATAGAAAAATATTGCAAGTGTTAAATATTTTTTCCTTTATTTTAGTAATTTTCATTAATGCTTTAGCAAATATTTTACCTCTTAATGATTATACAACAGGTGAAGTAGCTGAATTATACCCTAACCTATTTACTCCAGCACCAATTACTTTCTCTATCTGGGGACTGATTTATCTTTTATTGGCATTCTTTACTTTATATCAAGCCAGAGGTTTACTTTCTATACCAGATTCTCAAATTGAATTTTTAGATAGAATAGATTCCTTATTTTTCATTTCATCTTTAGCTAATGCAAGTTGGATCTTTGCTTGGCATTATCTTAAAATTGGTCTATCTTTTTTAATAATGCTTGTGTTGTTAATCTCTTTAATATTAATCTATAATCGGTTAGAAATTGGATTAAGAAGAGTAAGTAGAGCCGAAAAATTATTTGTTCATCTTCCCTTTAGCATCTATACAGGGTGGATCACAGTAGCAACTTTAGCTAATTTAACTATATTACTGGTTGATCTCAACCTTTATGATACTATAATTCCAGCAACCCCTTGGACTATTGGAATGATTGCCATTGCAGTTATAGTTGGAAGTTATATTTATATCAAAAGAAGAGATTTTTATTATAATTTAGTAATCGTCTGGGCTTTATTAGGCATTGTAGTTAAACGGCTTTTTATAGCTGAAGAATTAATAATTAGTGTAGCTCTAGCTTCTATTATAGGTATTATAATTATTACAGGAATACTTGTGAGGAATTTTAAATTTGGTTTTTCATAAGATGAAAAGATTTTTAAAAAAGAAATTAGTTTCCACATTCTAATGTTTAAGATAATATTTCAGTATGGTTTGACTACTTTATTCTGTATCAGTTTAAGACTGTAGATCTAACAAAAGTTTAGCAATAGATCCAACATCATTAGCATTCTAGTCTTTAGCCCAAAAATAAGATAGTGAAAAGTTAAAGATACTATTATTAATAGTAAATGGGAAAGATTATGTTACTTTATCAATAAATGCTTAGGCAAAACTGTAAATATTGGGCATATAAAAGAACTAGTATTTTAACTAACCATAGTAAAAATTATACTATTAAAGCAAAAGGTGTCTTTGATTTATATGTTAAATTTTAACTTATTTGTTAATTGATTTCTATTAGCACAATGCGTAAGTATAAGTTTAAATATTAGACAAGAAGATTGAATAATGATAAAATAAAAAACGCAAGATAATGTTAAGGAGGTTACATAGAATTCAAAAAAATTTATTTAGTAAGAAAATCTTTGTCTCCCTTTTAATACACTACTATAGAATAAATAAGACAAGTCATTTAAAGAAGAATATTAAGAAGATAAATCCATTATAATAAGAAAAGATTCACTAAAATTAGTAAGTCTTTTCCTTAAACCATTAATAAAATTCACTTAATCAACTAATCTAATAGTATTAATCACCTTTTGAATAACCTCAATCTTATTATCATATTCTACTTGATTGCTAGAAAAAAATATTTGCAACTGAATATCTTGTTTATTAACAACTATATATTTTTCTTTTAATATTTTTTCTTCACTAGCTTCCAACTCATATTTAACTCCCTCAATAACTCCAAGAGTAAATATTTCTTCTTTATATTTTGGCTCAATAGTATGGGCGTCAGTATCAACATTTGGTAACATAACTTCTATTTTATCTAATTTAGTTACCTCATTTTTAACCTCTTTTATAAAATTGCTTACTGACCCTACTTTTTTTAAATATTGATCTATTTGTTTATAAGAACCTCTTAATTCTTTTAACTGATAATATAAATTTTCAATTTGTCCATCAGGAGTTTTAATTTTTAATTCTAATTTTTCTCCTTTTTCACTATCAATTTCAACTTGCCCCTGCTCAATTATATTTATAGTTTTAAACTTTTCTGTTTTTTTAATTGTTTTCTCCCAAGGATTTTCTTTTACTTCACCATCCTTTGTTTCTCTAACATCTACAATAAATTGAAAATCTAATCCTTCTTCTTCCCAAAGAATGACTTTGTTTGCGCCACTACCTTTAACTTCTTTTTCCCAGTCGCTTGGATAATTTAAAGAAAAATAATCATCGCTATATTCTTTACTAACGCCAAATTCATTTTCTGAACCTAAACAAGCAGTTACAATTACAATCAATATAAAAAATAAAATTAAACTAACTGTTTTTTTAATTAAATCACCTCTTCTACTTTCTTTAATATCGCAAATGTTTTATATCTGCAAAACAAATATATTTCTTTATTAATCTCATTTTAACTTGTCAGATAAATATAATCAAATTATTAAGTTTTCTTATTTAGAATATTAGTATGTTATCTACAGGGATAGCAACATCATTTTTGTCTTCAACTCTTCTTCCTTAGAGGAGAAATCATAGGCATTCTCAGAAACTTCCTTTCCCTCAGCACTTTCTAAAAATCTCGTTAATCTCGAACCCAAAGGCTTACCCTGTTCATCAAAGTAAATATAACCAGCCTCATTAATTGGATAAGTAATAGCTTGTGTATCGTAGATCGTATCTACAGAATAATCGACCTTACAACAAGTTGCATAAGTTATTTCTCTATCTTTAATAGCTAAATAGTTAGCTAGCGATTTAGAATGTGATTATTGTAAATACCGAGAATTATGCAATTCTAATACCCAGTAAAAATTAAAACTCTTATCTATTAAGATAAGAGTCTGCTGCTAATCAAGATATTTAGTTTTTTAAACTCAAATTTTACTCAATAATCTCTTATTCCCCCAAAAATTTATAAGCTTTTTCAATCAAATTTTTAGCTACTATTATATCTTCGGCACTCTCTATTCTAACTTCAAGATCCCCTGTACCATAATGACCTATACTCCTAACATCCCTTAACCTATTATCTTCTAAATCAACTTCTTCAGGAGAAATCGATAAATACATTAATAAATGTTTTTTATGTATTTCTAGACAGACAAAATTTTTGACACTACGATAAGCTATATAATGTTTAGTAATATTCTCTACTACATCATCACCTAATCCTAAAATATAACCTTGTAATTCCTTAAATAGATTTACTGTAAATTCTTTTCCTTTATCAAAGTGCATCTTTAATTCGTAGTCTTTTTCCTTTTTAACCTCTTTTTCTTTGACTGGCTTAGAATAATCTATCTCTTCATTAGAAGTAATCACTTCTATATTTAATAAACCTTCTTCAAATAACTGGTATTGAATTAATTCTATAGGTCTTCCCATTTGTGATACAGCATAAGTATCATACTTATTAAACTTTTCAGCTATGCATAGTACTCTAGGTAAAGACCATTCAACCTCTCTATCAGCCCCCAGTTTCTTTTGAACAAGCATTTCAAAAGTAGCTTTATGATCTAGTAACCAGTCTAAATAAAATAAAGCTTGATTAATCATATTTTGACTTTGATTCCTTTTATATTCCAAAATAACTGGTGAGTTATTTTCATCTATACCCAAAGTATCCATTCTACCACCATGTTTTTGTCCAGTAGAGTATTCACTAGCTAAAAATTTAATTCCAAATATCTCTTCTAAGTTATCTTCTATTAAATTTTGTAATTCTTTTTCTAATTTAAAGCTATTTTTCTTCAAGTGTTTAATTTCATTATCTGTTATTCTGTAAAGGTTAAAAGACATTTGTATCATCCCTTTTTAAAGTTTAATTTCCAGAGATATACTCCAGATTATGTTTTGCTAAGAGCTTCTTATTAATTTTAAATTCCATTTCTTCAAGCAACTCAAAATGTCTTTGTAAGATTTTATTTATAATTTTATCGTTTACTTCAGGAGTTATGATGCTAGCTTCCTTATTCTCAATTTCCTTAATCAACTCTAATAATTGCTCTACATCATCAAAAATCAATTCTCTATCACTATTTCTAATATTAAATACTGCATCTCTTTCCATATTGATTATTGCATTCATAATCTGACTCTCTTTAGGTAGTAAATAGCTAACTAATTTTCTTACTTCCTTGACATGATACTTGTTTTGATAATAAGGACTTTTTCTTTTAGGATCTTTATTATTCTCGACAATCCACTCCAAATCAGATAAATCACCTTCTATTTTCCCTTTCCATTTCTTTATTTCGATAACATATATGTTCCGCTTTCCTATAAGTAAACTATCAATCTGCCCTAAATATTTTTCATTTGTACTTGGAATATAGATATTATTAAGAACTTTAAATTGATCATCACTTAACATCTCTACTAATTTATCTCTAAATTCATCCTCTCCTCTATCACCTCGAATATTTAAAGATTCATTTTGAACTGTTGTATAAATCTCATAATCTCTCAAGTAATCCTCTTCATATGCAGATCTATAAAAAAACTAAAGATTAATAACACAGCAGTTATAAATAACAACTGATCAAGCTGGAAATAATATACTTTCCCTAACATTAAAGCTAAAAATAATATTACACAATTAATATTTGCTTTAGAGTTAGATTCTTGGTTAGCAATTTTTCTTTGTACAGTCTTAAAAACTAAAGAGCTATTCTTTTCATCTCTTTCTTTGATTATTTCTGCCATGCCATCCCCCTTAACATTAATACATATCTATATTTCTCCTTTTATTAATTTATCCAAAATTGCTTCTATAGATTCTTCAAAAAAGAAAAACTCCCCTTTGAATTTTCGCAAACCCAATCTTGCACGAAAAATAGAGGGGCTTTGCGAAACCCTAATCAACTCTTATCACCTAACTTACGATTTACATCTCTTCTTAATAACTGTAAATTATCAATTCTACTCTTACCACCTTTAGACATTGGAATAATATGATCTACATCAAAACGCAGCGTAGACTTACTTTTATATCCTGTTTGAGCACAAATATAATACCCATCTTTATCTTGACATTTTTCATAAACTTCCCCTCTCAATTTTCTCCAAACTCTTTCATCCTTCTTTCTTATTTCAGACAAGGATAAATCTTCAAAATTAATTAAATCTGGTATTACTTCTACTTCTTGAGAAGGTTCCTTAGGTGGTCGAGCAACCTTTTCTATTTCTATATTTAGCTACCTAATAAAATAGTCTTTATTATAGTTAAATAACACCTGCCAGAAGTCATTCTTTTCCTCCTATACTATTCTCATATATATAACAAACTTCCTTAGATAAGTCAAATTTATCTCTATCTTTAACTCCAAAATTGAAACTTAATTCAACAGTTTCACGTTTGAATTGTTCACTATAAGTTCTTCTGTCATCGTCCATTTAAAATCCCCCTTGAAGTAATTATATTATATATCTTAACTTACTATCTAGCAAACAGGGGGAAGTTCAATAGCTTAACTTCAATTTACAATGTACAAAATTGACAATTGTCAATTAAACCCTTAAATCTTATAATCAAAATCACCAAAGCTTATTGCCACTAAGCAAAAAAACACCCATCTGGGGTGTTTTTTTAAACTACATATTTTAATTTCAGAAATCCCCTTTAAAATAAACCAACCCTAACATAACTAAAGTTCCTACTACTGTCATTGCTGGATAAGCCCTAATAAATGATTTATGTATTTTAACTCTAAAGTAGGACAAGACAAAAGGTACAGTCAAAACTTTAATTATATTAAATAAGACAACAGCTATTATTACTTTTAATTTTTTCATGTTTACTCCCTCTTAAAATTATAACTTTGTTTGAAGATTACCATGATAATGTCACCATGTCAATAGCAACTACTGTTAAATCTCTTTAGTTTTAAAAGTAATTAAGTCTTACTAGTTAATTCTTCAAAATCAATCAAAGAAATATTCTTTTTGAATAAATTAATAATAAATTGAACCACCTCTATCACTAATGTAGTTCCTCCAGAAACTAATATTATTAACCCCCATTCCCCTCGACTCAATACAGTAGTATTAAAAATCTGTTGTAAAAATGGTAGATGTAGTACTAAATAATGCATTCCAAAAGAGAAAGCAACTGCTCCTAGTAGATATATATTACTTAGGGGATTAATTCTTAATAGACTATGCTCTTCTGAACGACAACTAAATACAAAGAACAATTGAGCCATTACTAAATTCGTAAAAGCCAAAGTTCTCGCTTTTAGCAATGAATCAGTAAATCTAATTCCAAATAGGAAGACTAAGACTGTTCCTAAACCAATCAATATTCCTCGTGCACCTATCTTCCACTTCAATCCATGAGCAAAAATACTTTCCTCTTTACTTCTTGGCTGCCTTTCCATAATATCATCATCAGCAGGATCTACCCCCAATGCTAAAGCTGGTAAACCATCAGTCACTAAATTAACCCATAAGATTTGAATTGGAATTAATGGTAAAGGCAAACCCAATAATGAAGTTAAAAACATGGCTAATATCTCTCCAATATTACATGATAAAAGGTAACGAATAAATTTACGAATATTATCATAAATTGCTCTTCCTTCTTCTATTGCTGCTACAATTGTAGCAAAGTTATCATCAGCTAAGATCAATGCAGAAGCCTCTTTGGTAACATCAGTTCCTTTCTCCCCCATTGCAATCCCAATGTCTGCTTCCTTAACTGCTGGAGCATCATTGACTCCATCTCCTGTCATTGCTACTACATGACCCTTTTCTTGCAATACCTTTACAATCCTTAATTTATCCTCTGGAGCCACACGAGCAAAAACAGCAATATCATCAATTTGCTCTTTTAATTTTTGATCACTCATTTGAGAAAGTTCTTTACCGATTACTACTTGATCTCCCTTATTTAATAGTTCTAACTCTTTTGCTATAGCAACTGCAGTATTTTTATGATCGCCAGTTACCATTTTAGGAGTAATCCCAGCTTTTTTACAATTCATAATTGCACTTTTCACTTCAGGTCGCGGAGGATCAATCATTCCTACTAACCCCACAAAAACAATATTATTTTCATATTTCTCTAAGTTATTCTGATCTATATTACTACCTAATTTACGATAACCAAATGCTAATACTCTAAGTGCTTGATTAGCTAACCCTTTATTTTGTTTAAGGATCTTATTCTTAGTTGTAGGAGTTAATTTTTTAATTCGCCCCCCCTCTATATAACTAGTACATCGTTCTAATAAGATATCAGGAGCACCCTTAATAAATAATTCATACTCTCCTCTCTTCTTTCCAATAATAGACATTCTTTTACGACTAGAACTGAATGGAATTTCTAATAGTTTAGAAAACCTAGCTCTCAAATCTTCTTTCTTTAATCCCGCTTTATCAGCTGCTAATAATAAAGCTGCTTCTGTAGGATCACCAACTATTTCTTTTTTAGATTCTTCTCCTAAAAAATAATCTTTAACTTCATTAATTTTTCCTGATAAGGAATTACCTCTTTTTAATCTCGCATTGTTACAAATAGCACCAATCTCTAATATCCTGTTCAGTGCTGGGTTATCAAAACCTTCTGATTGACAATTATATAATCGCTCGTTAGTATATATTTGTTGAACGGTCATTTCATTCTTAGTTAATGTTCCTGTCTTATCAGAACAGATTACAGTTGCACAGCCTAGAGTCTCAACTGCTGGTAACTTCCTAATTATTGCATTTCTTTTAATCATTCTCTGCACACCGATTGCTAAGGATAAGGTTACAATTGCTGGTAAACCTTCAGGAATAGCTGCTACTGCTAAACTTACTCCTGCTAAAAACATTTTATAAGTTGATTCACCTTTAATGACCCCCAAACCTACAACTGCTATACAAGCAATAAAACAGATTAATACCAACCATTGCCCTAAATCATTTAATCTTTCTTGTAATGGAGTTTTATTATCTTCAGATTGCTGTAATAAGTCTGCTATCTTGCCCATTTCAGTATCAGTACCAGTTGCTGTAACAATAGCTTCAGTCCGCCCTTTAGTAACTATAGTTCCCATGTGAATCATATTCTTTCTATCTCCTACCGCTACTTTTCCTTCTAAAGTTGTTTTTTTCTTTCTTACTGACATTGACTCTCCAGTAAGTGATGCTTCATTAACTTTCAAATTATTTTCTTTAATAATCCGTGCATCAGCAGAAATTTTATCTCCCATTTCTACTAAGATTATATCGCCTGGGACTAATTCATGAGATGGAACCTCTTCAATTGAACCATCCCGTAAAACTTTTGCTTGGGGTGCCGACAACTCTTTTAAAGCTTGTAACGATCTTTCAGCTCTAATTTCTTGTACAAACCCCATAATCGCATTTAAAATAACAATTGCTAAAATAGCAATTGCATCATCAAACTCCCCTAAAAAACCGGAAATAATAATTGCTCCAATCAAGACTAAGACCATAAAATCTTTAAATTGTTCTAAAAATAAGCTTAAAACAGAATAACCACTATTATCTGGGAGCTTATTAGGGCCAATTGTTTTTAATCTTTCTTCTGCTTGCTGAGAATCTAAACCACTATCCAAATAATTTATTCCAAATTTTTTCTTGATTTCTTTAACTGTTAAACTATATACGTTGTTGTTGGTCATTTCTCTCCCTCCTAATCATTTTAAATTTAACTATTCTACTATAATTATCATTATTCAGTTCTTTTTCAAAAAATAACCTTCTCAATAATAAAAGTATTCAATATTTAAAATTATAATTAGTTATGAGCAGGGTAATCCTAGAAATATAATTGAAAAAAACTAACTGCCATGTTAGTATAAGGATAAGAAATTTAGGAAGGAGCTGTTAATATGGCTTTAGATGGTATTACCTTAGCAGCAGTTAAATCTGAACTGAGTAAAAAATTACTTAAAGGTAGAATTGATAAGATATATCAACCACAAGAACACTTATTAACAATTAGACTTAGACAACCAGGAGAAAATATTAAACTTCTAATCTCTGCTAATCCTCAAGAACCACGAATTCATATTACTGATCAGGAGTTTGATAATCCTTTACAACCACCGGCTTTTTGTATGTTACTTAGAAAACATATACAATCTGGTAGGATCAAAGAAATTAAACAACCTGATTTCGAACGAATTTTAGAGATTACAATTCAATATAAGAATAATCAAGGAGAGTTAGAAGATAAGATCTTAGTTATAGAGTTAATGGGTAGGCATAGTAATATTATATTATTAAAAGAAGATCGCCAAATTTTAGATAGTATCAAACGAATAACATCAAACATGAGTCGTCATCGTGAAATATTACCAGGTAAAAAATATTTGCCACCACCCGAACAAGATAAAAAAAATCCGTTAACCACAAACCAAAAAGAATTTAAATCTACTTTAGGAGAAAAGACGGGCCAAACTCTTTACAAGACAATCATGAAGAGTTATCGCGGCATCGGGCCAACAATGGCTACTGAGATTGCTCATCGCAGTCCAGTAAATGAATACGATGAGTTAACCAGTTATGCTCAAATTAAAGAACTGTGGCCCAGCTTTAATGGAGTTTTTAAACAAGTTAGTACTGAACAATTTGAACCTACACTCATATTAGATGAGTCAGGTAACTTTGAAGCCTATGCTGCTTTAAAATTAGAACAATTTGAAGGATTAGAAAAGAAGAAATTTGATTCTATCAATCAATTACTGAACTTTTATTTCGTAAACAGAATTATTCAAAAGAAAATTAACAATTTAATCAGAAAGATGGAGAATACAATTGAAAAGAATAAAGAAAATGCTTATAAAAAATATAGACGGGTTAATGGTCAGCTCAAAGGAGCTTATAATGCAGATAAATACCAATTAAAAGGAGAGCTGATTACTGCTAATATTTATCAGCTAGAAAAAGGTATGAAGAAAGCTAAACTACAAAATTATTATGCAGATGATAGTGAAGAACTGACAATCCAATTAGACCCTAAATTAAGTCCTGCTGAAAATGCCCAGTACTACTTTAAAAAGTATGAAAAGGCAAAGAGAAGTATTAAATATCTCAAAAATGAAGTCAGAAAAGCTAAAAATGAAATTAATTACTTAAAACAACTAGAAACCAATATTGAACAGGCAGAAACGATTTTAGAATTAGAAGAAATTTATCAGGAGTTAGTTGACGAAGGTTATATTAAAGAACAAAGAGCAAATCAAAATAAAAAAGATAGGAAACTACCTCCATTAAAATTCAAATCAACAAAGGGGTATGATATCTTAGTCGGTAGAAATAATCGTCAAAATGATAAATTAACTAAAAGAATGGCCAATAATCAAGACCTGTGGTTTCATGTCAAAGAGATTCCCGGTTCTCATGTAATTGTTAGAAATCATACTAGAGATGAAATACCTGAAGATACAATCCTAGAAGCAGCTCAAATTGCTGCCTTTCATAGTAAAGGAAGAGAGTCCAGTAATGTTCCAGTTGATTATACTCAAGTTAAACATGTTAACAAACCCAAAGGGGCCAAGCCAGGCATGGTTTATTATGAAAATCAAACTACTTTATATGTTGATCCTGATCAAGAATTAGTTGAAAGTCTAGAAATAACTGATTAATAAAATGGGCATAGCCCATTTTAGGCTAAGATTAAGGCTAAGATTAAGTAACCCATAAAAAAATGACAGGTGGGCTTATAAGCCTACCTGTCAAAATCCATCTTCATTTCTAAACGCTCTTCTTCTTTTTCAATCTCCCAAATATCGGACAGATCGATTTTAGACCAAATTGATTCCTCAATATTAATATGTAATTTCTCAACATCGTTATCTAAAGCCAAATTAGAAGCATAAACTAATAATTTTTCTACTGTTTGAGCTGGCAATTGTTGATCTTCAGCATAAATATAAACCGATCTCCCATTAAATAAGACCACTACTTCAAAATCATCTACCTTTACTTGATGAGCATAAGGACCAACATAATTTAATAACTCCTTTTCACCAACTTTAAAAGATTTCAACCAAGTATAATCTCTAGCCCATGGACAACCAACTACCACATTTAAATCTTGTGGTCGCTCAGAAATAGTTAATTCTCCAATTTTTTCAACTTTTACATTCTCTCTCTGATCAACTATTTTAACTGATAATTGAGGTTCTTCTTTAATCTCTTTTAAGCCTACCTTTTTATAAAGCCCCTTCGACTTATCAGTATTAGGCCAAGTAATATAACCTTCATAACCTAACCCCTTCATAATAATAGCTGTATAACGTACTAATTCTATCCCAAATTTTCTTCTTCTAAAGTCATCATGAATCTCCAATCTAACTAAATAAACATGTTCAGCTGTAGATTCAGGTAAGATTAATTCAGCATAACCAATCACAGCATCATCTAATACAGCTACAAACATCCTTCCATTAACCTCTTTAATTAACTCAAAATGAAACTTATTTAAATCTTCATCTTTCCACCATAATTTAGGAGTAGTATCCTGATACATCTCATAAATTTTAGAAATATCATCCTCTGTTGCTTCACGTAACAATACTCTCCCTTCATTAGCATAAACATATTGTTGCATCAGCTCACCTCTCTTCTCTAGATTAATATCTATCATAAATTGAATTTAACTTTTCACTTAACCCTTTCTAGCTTGAAAAAATTAACGTTAATTATATTGAAAAAAATCATTAATTCAATTTATATATTTAAAATTTAATTAACTCTTTATAATAACTACAATCCTTTAGTATTATTTCTAGATCAATTGTTATTCACCTTCTTTTTCAGGAAAATTATTCAATCTATAAATGTATTATATACATTTTAACTAAAAATTATGTATAAAATAAAAAAATGACCTGCGGTCATAATCTAAGGTTAAATTTAAGCCTCAGTAAAAGCTAAAACCTTATATTTATTTTAATTCTTGACTTAAACTTAGACTCAAACTTAAAAAAGCCCCATTTCTGGGGCCAACAACCTTAAATCTCTCTACTACCTGGTTTATCTATCTTTAATCCCTGCTCACACATTGGACATTCATCAGGCTCATAAGTTTTAACATCCACAGCTAACATTGATTCAGTAGGAACCCCAAAGTCAACTTGACCATTACTTCGATCTACTAATGTACCTACCGCTGCCAACTCAGCTCCATTCTGCTCAATTACCTCAATTACTTCTCGTACAGACTTACCAGTCGTTAAGACATCATCTACCACTAAAATTTTATCATCAGGATTAATTTGAAATCCTCTTCGTAGAGTCATCTCACCTTCTTCACGTTCAGTAAAGATAGTCTTTTGCTCCATCGCTAAACCGACTGCATAAGCAAGAGTAACCCCTCCCATCGCCGGGCCAACGACTAAATCTATCTCCAAATCAGTAAATTTAGCAGCTAATCCCTCAGCTAACTTCTGAGCATGAATCGGATGTTGTAATACTTGAGCACACTGTAAGTATTGATCACTGTGCAACCCTGAACTTAATTTGAAATGCCCCTCCTGCAAAACTCCAGTCTCTTTAAAAATTTCAATTACTTGTTCCTCTTTCATTTAAAATCCCCCCAGCATACTATTTAATATTTAATACTTAATATTGAATAATTGGAAACAAAAACAACTAAAATACATTTAATATTGAAGGTCTTTAATTATTAAATATTCAATATTCACTATTCAATGCTCTTTAACTATTCATTGCTTTCCCTACAATCTGATTTACATCTTGATAATCATGCTCGTTCAAATACTCTTCTAGCCCTGCTAAGATCTCCATCGTAACTTCTGGATTAACAAAGTTAGCAGTTCCAACTGAAATAGCGTTGGCCCCTGCTAAGAAGAACTCAATTGCATCCTCAACAGTAGAAATTCCTCCCATTCCAATCAGCGGAATATCAACTGCCTGTGCTACTTGATAGACCATCCTGACTGCTACTGGCTTGATCGCTGGCCCTGATAGACCACCTACCTTATTAGCCAAAATAGGTTCTTGGCGTTCAATATCAATCTTCATCCCTAACAACGTATTGATTAAAGAGATAATATCCGTCCCTGCTTCCTCTACAGCTTGAGCAATCTCAGTTATATCAACAACATTGGGAGATAATTTAGTAATCAACGGCAATGAAGTCTCTGCTCGAACTGCTTGTACCACTGAAGCTGCCATATCAGCCTCAGTACCAAAAGCTAGACCACCTTTTTTAACATTAGGACAAGAAATATTGATCTCAATTGCATCGATCTCTGTCTTAGCCAACTTGGCAGCTAGCTTAGCATAATCCTCAATGGTATTGCCTGAAATATTAACGATCGTCTTAAACTCTTTATCCTTAATCTCAGGCAGAATCTGTTCTATAAAATAATCAACTCCAGGATTTTGCAACCCAATAGCATTCAACATTCCAGCAGGTGTCTCTGCAATTCGAGGCGTAGGATTACCTTTTTTAGGTTGTAAGGTAGTTCCTTTAACCATTACTCCACCTAATTTATCTAAGTCAACATAATTCTTATATTCTTGACCAAAACCAAAAGTACCAGAGGCAGTCGTAACTGGATTTTGCAGCTCTAATCCATTCAAATCTACTGTTAGATTTACCTTACTCATCAAAGATCACCTCCCTCAGTGGAAAGACTGGGCCAGCTGTACAGGCCTTCTTATAGGTCCAACCATCTTTACCATCTATCTTGACCTGACAGACACAGGATAAACAAGCACCCGTACCACAGCCCATTCGCTCTTCTAAGGAAGCTTGACCGGCAACATTAGAATCAATTGCCCAATCTCTAATAACCTTCATCATCGGCATTGGCCCGCAGGTATAAATATAATCTATCTCTTGCTCTAATTCCGCTAAATAATCAGTTACAAAACCTTCCCTTCCTAAACTACCATCCATCGTAGCAACCTTCAGTTCAAGATCAAACTCCTCAAAACTACTCAAATCTATCACTTCTTCTGCACTTTCCGCTCCTAATAGTAGAATAACTTCCTTATTCTGTTTTACTAATTCATTGACCAGAGGATACAAAGGAGCAATTCCAACTCCTCCTCCAATAACTAATACCCTGTTAGTATCTTCAGAAATACTAAATCCAGTTCCTAGTGGCCCCATAATATCCAGCTTATCTCCTGCTGTTAATTTAGATAGTACCTTTGTTCCACGGCCTACAACTCGATACACAAGCGTCATCGTCCCTTCTGCTGGATTGATCCGATTAAGACTAATCGGTCTTCTCAATAATGGATCAGCTCCACTATCTTCAGCTACCCACTTAATATGTACAAATTGTCCGATTTTAGCCTGGGCTACTATCTCTGGTACTTTAATTACCAGCTTAAAATATCCTGGGCCAATCTTTTGTTGATCAATAATCTCTTTAATTACTCGTTGTGCCATTGAGCTACCCCCTTTTTTAGTTTACAGTTGACAGTGTACGGTTGACAGTTAAAAAACTTATAAATATGTAACCTTTAAATATATGTAGCTTAAGCTTAAGACTAAGGTTGAAGTTAAAGAAAGTAAATGAATTTAGCTTTTACTTAGCCTTAAACTCAAACTTAAACTAAATCTCATTAAATTACAATTTTTAATCACAGATATATAAACCCAGAACTATCAACTCTCAACTGTCAATTATCAATTGCTTTTACACGTAGTCTTGTAGTGCTTGAACAGTTACCTCATTACCTGTTTCTTTATTCTCCTGTAATACCCGCAAGATTGCTTCCGTTGTATCAAGTGAAGTCAAACATGGAATTCCCATCTCTACTGCATTTCTTCTAATCTGGAATCCATCTCTAGCTGGCACCTTACCTTTAGTTAGCGTATTAACCACTAAATCAACTTCATCTGCTTCTATCATATCAATCACATGCGGAGAACCTTCCGATACTTTTTTAACCTCTTCTACCTCTACCTCTACTTCTTGTAATACTTCAGCTGTTCCAGCAGTAGCTACAATCTCAAATCCTAGTTCAGCAAACTCTTTAATGTAAGATATTGCTTCCTCTTTATCCTTGTCAGCAATAGTAGCTAAAATTCTACCCTCCTCAGGAATATCTATATCTGCTGCTACAAACCCTTTATATAATGCCTTATTATAATCCTGATCTAATCCTAAAATCTCACCTGTTGACTTCATCTCTGGCCCTAGATTAGTATCGACCTTTCTTAATTTAGAGAAGGAAAAGACAGGTATCTTGACTGCTACATGATCTTCTTTTGGTAATAGACCTGTTGGATAACCTAAATCTTTCAATTTTTCTCCTAACATCGCTTTAGTCGCTAAGTTAACCATTGGTATCCCTGTTACCTTACTCAAATAAGGAATCGTTCTACTTGAACGTGGATTGACCTCAATAACATAAATTTCTCCATCATGAATGACATATTGAATATTAACTAATCCTTTAACATCTAGTGCTTGGGCCAACCTTCTTGTATACTCCTCCAACTTAGCTTCTTGCTCCTCAGTCAATGTCTGAGCAGGATAGACAGCAATACTATCACCTGAATGGACACCGGCCCGCTCAATATGCTCCATAATCCCTGGAATAATTATCTCTTCTGCATCAGAGATAGCATCAACCTCGATCTCTTTTCCAACCATATACTTATCAACCAAGATCGGACGTTCTGGCGAAACCTTAACTGCATTTTTCATGTATTCTGCTAACTCTTGCTCATCATAGACAACCTCCATTGCCCTACCACCTAAGACATAAGAAGGACGTACTAAGACTGGATAACCTATTTCGTTAGCTATCTTAGCTGCTTGATCCATTGAAGTAGCTACATCACCAATCGGAGTTGGAATCCCTAACTCATTTAATAAATTAATAAATTTATCTCTATCTTCAGCGATATCAATCGCTTTAACTGATGTTCCTAAAATATTGACCCCTTCTTCAGCTAATGGCTTAGCTAAATTGACAGAAGTCTGCCCTCCAAACTGAACTACAACCCCTTCTGGTTGCTCTAAATCAATAATATTCATTACATCTTCTTTGGTCAATGGCTCAAAGTATAACCTGTCTGAAGTATCAAAATCGGTACTTACCGTTTCAGGATTATTATTAACAATGATTGATTCATATCCTTTTTCATGTAATGCCCAGGCAGAATGAACACTACAATAATCAAATTCTATCCCCTGGCCAATTCGAATTGGCCCTGAACCAAGGACTAATACTTTCTTTTCATCCGTTACCTCTGATTCATTAGTCCGCTCATAGGTTGAATAATAATAAGGAGTCTCTGCTTCAAACTCAGCTGCACAGGTGTCTACCATCTTGTAAGCAGTCTCTATCCCTTGCTCTTTACGAAATTGATTAACCTCCTGCTCTGATTTACCGGTCAAAATTCCAATCTCTTGATCAGAGAATCCAAAACGCTTAACATCTCTAATCAACTCTGGAGCTAAACCTTCCTTTTCTAATCTTCTCTCTAACTCAATAATGTTCTTCATTTTGACCAAGAAGAAGGTATTAATCTCTGTCAATTGATGAATCTTTTCAATACTCCAATCTCGACCGAGTGCTTCAGCAATTACAAAGATCCGTCGGTCATCTGCTACCTTCAATTTCTCTATTAACTGCTCATCACTCCAACTTTCTACTTCATCATGCTTCAATCCAGAAGCTCCTACCTCTAAAGAACGAACTGCTTTCAATAAAGAAGCTTCTATCGTCCTTTCAATAGCCATTACCTCTCCAGTTGCCTTCATCTGCGTTCCTAATTCTCGTTCTGCATAATGGAATTTATCAAAAGGCCAACGGGGAATCTTAGCCACTACATAATCAAGAGCAGGCTCAAAGCAAGCTGTCGTCTTTTTAGTAATTGCATTTTCAATCTCATCTAAAGTATATCCTAAAGCAATCTTCGCTGAAACCTTAGCAATTGGATAACCTGTCGCTTTAGAAGCTAAAGCACTAGAACGACTAACCCGTGGATTAACCTCAATAATATTATACTTAAAGCTATCTGGGTCTAAAGCAAATTGAACATTACAACCACCTTCAATCCCTAAGGCTCTGATAATCTTGAGTGAAGAAGAACGTAACATCTGATACTCCTTATCAGATAAGGTCTGACTAGGAGCAAAAACGATACTATCACCCGTATGAATTCCCACTGGGTCAAAGTTTTCCATATTACAGACAGTAATACAGTTGTCATTGGCATCTCTCATTACTTCATACTCAACTTCTTTCCAACCTTTGATACTCTTTTCAATCAGAATCTGTCCAATTAAGCTATGCTTAAAACCACGTGCTGCAATCTCATCTAACTGGTCTGGATTATTGGCAACTCCACCACCAGTTCCTCCCATCGTATATCCTGGTCTTACAATCACTGGATAACCAATCTTATTAGCAATCTTTTTGGCCTCACCAATTGTAGTAGCAGTCCGACTGGTCAGGATCGGCTCTCCAATCTCATCCATTAATGCCTTAAATGTATCCCGATCCTCAGCCCGTTGAATTGTATCTAAAGGTGTTCCTAACAGTTCAATTCCTAACTCTTCTAAAATACCGTCCTCAGATAAATCAATCGCTAAATTCAATCCTGTCTGGCCACCTAAAGTCGGTAATAAACCATCAGGTCTTTCTTTCTCTAAAATCTCTCTAATATATTTAACAGTCAACGGCTCAATATAAACTCTATCGGCCATATTCCGATCGGTCATAATTGTAGCAGGATTACTATTGATTAAGACTACTTCTAATCCTTCTTCCTTCAAAGCCCGACAAGCCTGACTTCCTGAATAATCAAACTCTGCCGCTTGTCCAATAATGATTGGCCCTGATCCAATAACCATTACTTTCTTTAAATCTTCTCTTTTTGGCATACTTAACCCCCTCGGTAAATCAATTAATATTTAACATTTAATAATTAATAGTTGTAATTCAAAACCCAACTGAAAACATAAACTTTTTCCTTTATAAACGGTTTGCTAATTATTCAATATTCATTATTCAGTATTAAATGTTTTTTAACTATTCAATATTCAGTATTAAATATTCAATGTTTTTCTATCAGTTCTATAAAGTGATCAAATAAATAGTGAGAATCTTCAGGTCCGGGTGCAGCCTCTGGATGATACTGGACAGAGAAAACAGGTAATTCTTTATGCTTCAACCCTTCTACCGTCTGGTCATTAGCATTGATATGAGTTACCTCTAAGTTCAAACCTTCCAAAGATTCATCCTTTAGTGCAAAACCGTGATTTTGAGAAGTAATATAAACCCTATTCGTCTTTAAATCTTTAACTGGATGATTGACACCTCGATGTCCAAACTTCAATTTATAAGTATCTGCTCCACAGGCCAATCCTATGATCTGATGTCCTAAGCAGATCCCAAAAATTGGAACTTGGCCCATCAACTTTTTAACCGTCTCTACCACATAAGGTGCATCCTTCGGATCCCCTGGTCCATTAGAGAGCATAATCCCATCAGGATTGAAATCAAAAATCTCCTCTGCAGAAGTATCCGCAGGTACCACAGTTACTTCACAATCCCGTCCTGTTAAAGAACGGATTATATTCTTCTTCGCTCCACAATCAATCAAGACTACCTGATACTGACCATCCCCCTCTTTATAAACCTCATCAGAAGTGACTTGACTTACTAAGTCTCGACCTGATAAACCAGGAGCTTCTTTTGCTTCCACAGTCAATTCTTCTTCTGATTTATCTGCAGTAGTAATAATCCCTTTCATTGTACCTTCAGTTCTTAATCTCTTAGTCAAAGCTCTAGTATCAATTCCTGCTATTCCTACAATTCCAATCCTCTTTAAATACTCATCTATCTTCTCTTTGCTCCGCCAATTACTAGGTTGATTACAAAACTCCCTAACCACAAAGCCATTAACATGGGAGGTATAAGATTCAATATCTTTGTTCGTAATTCCATAATTCCCAATAATTGGATAAGTCATCGTCACAATCTCACCTTTATAAGAAGCATCGGTCAAAATCTCCTCATAACCAGTCATTCCAGTATTGAAGACAATCTCACCTTCGGCTTTACCCTCAACTCCAAAAGCTTGCCCTTTAAAAATAGTTCCATCTTCTAAAACTAACTTTGCTTCTCGCATTTAATAACCCCCTTCAATTTAATACCAGTGTACAGTTTACGGTGGATATGGTTTTTATGAGTTTCACGAAGGGTCTTGATAAAGACCCGTAGGTACAGTTGACAGTTAAAGACCTTAAAACCTTAAAATTAAAACAACTCTAGCTCTGTAGTATAAACCTTTTTAGAAATTTTAATTTTTTGAGCTTTTGATTTTTTTCTATCCACTGTACACTGTTCATTGTACACTGTAAACTTATTTTTATACTACCCCCAAGCTAGTTTATCTGCTCCAGCTAATGCTTGATTAATCGTCTCTTTCATCTCAATAACTGCTTCTTCAGCAGCTTGCTGATAATCATTACTATACTCTTGTTGTTGATAAGCAAAGATGACTCCTCGTGAGGAATTAACTATAGCTCCATAACCATCATCATTAAAAGCAGGTAAGACATCTTCTGCTCCTCCACCCTGAGCACCATAGCCAGGAACTAAAAAATAATTTTGAGGCATTACCTCTCTTAACCTCTCAGCTTCTTGAGGATAAGTAGCTCCCACTACCGCCCCTACTGAACTATAACCTCGTTGTCCAATCAAATCTTGGCCCCAGTCAACTACCAACTCAGCCAGTTTTTGATACAGCTTATTCCCTGTAGCTATCTCTAGATCTTGTAACTCCCCTGCAGAAGAATTAGATGTCTTGACCAGGATAAAGATTCCCTTTACATATTCTTCACAATTTTTTAGAAAAGGGGCAATCCCATCATGACCTAAATAAGGAGTTACAGTCAAAGCATCAGAGCTTGCCTTCACTTTTTTATCTTCCCAGATCTCTTGTTGACCTAAATAAGCATCAGCATAAGCTTGAGCAGTCGAACCAATATCATTTCTCTTCCCATCTGTTAAGACCAATAAGTCCTGCTTTTTAGCATAATCGACGGTCTTTTCAAAAGCCTCAATTCCTACCGAACCATAAATTTCATAAAAAGCTAACTGAGGCTTAACAACAGAAACATGCTCCTTAATCACATCAATAATCCCACAGTTAAATTCAAACAATGACCAAGCAGCAGCCTCTATTGTCTTACCACATCTCTCTACTGCTTTTTGTTTAATCTGGTCAGGAATTCTATTCAAGCGAGGATCAAGCCCTACACAGACATGACTCTGCTTCTGATCGATCTTTTCCATTAATCTATCTGCAAAATTCATTATAAACAAGCTCCTTTAATAAGTTTTGTGACTTGTTTCTAGTCTCTAATTTCTAGTCTCTAATTTCTAGTTACTAATCACTAGTCACTAAATACAATCTTGCCACCAACAATTGTCATTACTGCTTTACCCTTCAATTTAGACTGAGCAAATGGTGTATTCTTTCCCTTAGAAAGAAAATCTTCAGGTTCTACTAGCCACTCTTCTTCTAAATCAATAACAGTTAGATTAGCTTTACTCCCTACTGCTAAGCTTCCTCCTGCTAGATTCAATCGCTGAGCAGGATTGATAGTCAACTTGGCCAATGCTTCTTCTAAACTTAAAATACCAGGTTCGACTAACTCAGTTAATACTACTCCTAAAGCTGTTTCGATTCCTGAAATCCCAAACGGAGCATAATCATATTCTACTCTTTTTTCCTCTATAGTATGAGGAGCATGGTCAGTAGCTATAATATCAATCGTTCCATCAGCTAATCCCTCTTTAATCGCTGCTACATCTGTTTCACTTCTTAACGGAGGATTAACCTTAGTATTGGTATCAAATGAAGTAATCAATTCATCTGTCAGTGCAAAATGGTGTGGGGCTACTTCACAACTTACATCAACCCCTCTACTTTTAGCTTGCCGAACCAATTCAACCGCTCCTGCAGTACTGATATGGGCAATATGTACTTTAGTCCCTAGCTCCTCTGCCAATAATATATCTCGAGCTACCATCACCTCTTCTGCACTAGAAGGGATTGGAGTTAATCCTGTTATAGTTGAGTAGTAACCTTCATTAACTACACCTTCTCCTGCTAAATTATCATCTTCACAGTGAGAAATTACTGTCAAATCAAAGTCTTGAGCATATCTTAGGACCAACCTCATTATTTCCGCATTCATTACCGAATTACCATCATCAGAGATAGCAACTATTCCTTCTTCTTTCATCAAACCGATCTCAGCTAACTCTTCTCCTTGACTTTCTTTAGTAATTGCTCCGATCTGATAGACCTCAACTGCCGCTTCTTGCTCTGCCTTAGCTAAAATAGATTTGACCAATGATTGATTATCTATTACAGGGTCAGTATTAGGCATCGCAGCAACTGCAGTAAAACCTCCTTTAGCTGCAGCTTCAGTTCCAGTTTTGATCGTTTCTTTATGTTCAAAACCTGGCTCTCGTAAGTGAACATGAATATCTATTAAACCTGGACTAATCACTTTGCCTGCAACGTCAACTACCTCAGCATCAACTGCTTCTAAATTAGCTCCAATCTCTGCTATCTCTCCATCTATAATCAAAAGATCTGCTTGCTCTCTCTTACTTTCTGCTGGCTTAACAACTTCTCCACCTTTAAGTAATAGCTTCTTCATCTCTGCTCCCTCCCCTAATCAAAAGGTATAGTAAAGCCATTCTGACAGCTACACCATTCGTTACCTGCTCTTCAATTACTGCTTGATTACTATCAGCCAACTCTGCTGAAATCTCAATTCCACGATTAATTGGCCCAGGATGCATTACCGTTACATCATCAGTAGCCAACTCTAAATGCTCCTTACGCAATCCATAAAACTTGACATATTCCCTAATTGTCGGAAAGAACCCTTTCCCTTGTCTCTCCCGTTGAATCCTTAGTAGATTAATTACATCTACATCTTTAATCCCTTCTTCTAAATCTGTATAGACCTCTACTCCTAGCTTTTCAACTTCAACTGGCAATAAAGTCTTAGGTGCTATAACCCTTACTTCAGCTCCTAATTTATTCAAGCCCCAAATATTAGAGCGAGCAACCCGACTATGCTTAATATCTCCTACAATTGCAATCTTTTGACCTGCAATCTTACCTCTTTCTTCTTGAATCGTATACATATCTAATAAAGCTTGGGTCGGGTGCTCATGAACACCATCGCCAGCATTTAAAACAGGAATATTGACTTCTTCTGCTAATAGCTTTGCTGCCCCTGGAATTCCATGTCTGATCACTACAGCATCTGCACCTAATGCTTGTAAAGTCTTAGCAGTATCAAGCAGGCTTTCTCCCTTAACTACACTGCTTTTCTTGACAGATAATCCCATACTATCAGCACTCAACCTCTTAGCAGCTAAACTGAATGAAGAACTTGTTCTAGTGCTTGGCTCATAAAAAAGATTGACAACTAATTTTCCTCGTAAAGTTGGTACCTTCTTAATCGGTCTTGCCAAAATATCTTTCATCGATTTAGCTGTTTTCAAAATAGATTCAATCTCATCTTTACTTAACTCCTCTAAACCTAGCAAGTTTTTTCTCTCCCAGACCACCTTTAGCACCTCCATTTTAATTTACAATTTACAATGTACAATTAACAATTGACAGTGGATAGAAAAAATCTAAGAGCGGATTTTTTCATCACGAAGGGTTCAAAGAACCCGAAGGAAAACCCTTAAATCTTATAATCAAAATCACCAAAGCTTATTGCCACAAGGTTTTTCAAAGAACTTAAGCTTTAATTGTAAATTGTACATTCCGTCAATTGACAATTATGAAGCTTTATTATAATAAAGCTTCATTTCAACCCTCTATAATACACGGAGACTTGGCTTAATTTAACTCGTATGCTTCGGTAATAAGCGATTTAATACTATACCTACAATCGCAGCCAAGCCCATCCCTTGTAACTCTAATACTTCAATCACATTAGCTATTCTATTGATTGCTGCTACCCCATCAAGCCGTAAGAAGTTTGCTACTTCTACAAAGTTGATTGTAAATGAGATACCACTAATTCCAATCACCAAGATAGTAGATACAATTACTAAATTACGGTTATTACTTAAGTCTACTTCATTTTCTATTAAAGTTCTTAAACCAATTGCTGCAATCATTCCAAATAATAAGATTACAATTCCACCCATCACAGCCACAGGGATTGTCTGAATTACTGCTCCTACCTTCTGCACAAAACTGACTCCTATCACAATTATCGCAGCCAACTGAACAATCACAGGATTATGCACACCAGTAATCGCTAATACTCCTATATTCTCACCATATGTTGTATTAGGAGGACCACCAGCTAATGAAGCAAATAAAGTAGCAACGCCATCCCCTAACAATGTTCGGTGTAAGCCAGGCTCTGTTATGAAATCTTCATCTGTAGTTTTAGCCAAAGCCAAAACATCACCTAAATGCTCCACCATTGTTACTACTGCTACCGGAGCAATTAAAGCAATTGCTGAAATGCCAGCTCCCATAGACTCCAAAGCCAATGCAGAAGTAAACTGAGGTAAAGCCAACCATGATGCTTCAATAACCGGAGTAAGGTCAACAATTCCAATCACTAATCCAAATAGATATCCACTGACAATTCCTATTAAAATCGGAATAACTTTAAACATTCCCTTTCCTAAAACACTGACTACTATTGTCACTGCTAGAGTAAAGATAGCTACTGGCAAGTGATAAGTTGCCATATCCTTAGCTACCGGGGCCAACCCTAAGCCAATAGTCATAATTACCGGGCCAACTACAACTGGTGGCAGATAATCATCAATAAATCCTACCCCTATCTTCTTAACCACACCTGCCATTACAATATAGATTATTCCAGCTACCAAACACCCTAATAAAGCTGCTGGTAACCCATAACCTTCTTTAGCCGCAATGATTGGCCCAATGAAGGCAAAGGAAGAACCCAAATAAGCCGGAACCTTTCCTTTCGTTATCAGATGAAAGATTAAAGTTCCACAACCCGAAGTAAATAAAGCAACTGCTGGATTTAACCCTGTCAAACTAGGAACTAAAACCGTCGCTCCAAACATAGCAAATAGATGTTGGATAGCCAAAACTAACATTTTACCAAAATCTAAATCAGATTCTTTTATTCCCTTAAACATTATTATTCCTCCTTAATTATAATTTGTTATCTGTTTCAATTTAATACATATTTTCTAATTAACTTACTTGTTATTGATATAAAGTGGCACTTTGCCACTTTATATCAGTGTACAGTTTACAGTTGACGGTTGACAGTTAAAGACCTT
>NZ_JALKBX010000035.1 GCF_023227745.1 Natroniella acetigena
TTAGCCCTCTCGAAACTGATTTTGAAGTTTATTGGTTGCAGATTTTAATTTTAAAAGTGAAGCTTTATATCAATTTAGTTCTAATTATTAAAAAATATATCTTTGAAATAATATAATATTTTACTATGGTCAATACTAACCTAGAGGTGATAAAATATGAGTAAGGATAAAGATTTACAGCAGGAAGCAATTAAGGGTCAACAAGGAAAAAGTGAATTAGAAAGAAAAGTAGGAGCAGAAGCTCATGGTGGTCTTGAATTAAAGAAGGAAGAACGGAATCAATATTTAGGTGAATTTAAAGAGCGAGTGTTGAAAGCGTTGACTGTCAGTCAGGTGGAGGAAGAAGGAGTTTATTCTGAAATTATAACTAGCATTAAGGATTCAGAAGCTAAAAAATTAATTATTGATAGTAAAGTGTCCTCTCCAGCAGCTAAAGAGTATATTAAAGTTGCTAGAGAGAATGAGCTATCTTTTAAGAAGGTTAGCTCTCCTGATTTTAAAGGAGAGCTAGGTTTAGTAGTAGTTAGTGATCATGCAGTTAATAGAGAAGATATCTTTGTTGAGAAACGTCAGAAAAGGTTAGATAAGAAAGGGGTTCCAGAAAAGTTAATTGATGCTCAAGGTGAGAAAATTTGTTCTGAATGTTATAGTTTATTAGAAGAACGCGCCCCTGAAGAATTAAAAAATTATCATAAGATAACATGGGTTGATAAATTATTTGGAAAAAATTGTCCCGGTGATCACTAATTTAATTTAAGTTAGGAAGCAGGAATTTGTAGTTTGATCAAGAATGATTTCAGTGGGCTTTTGATTATAAGGATAGGAGGAAATAATAATATGGAACACCTAATAATAAATGGTGGTAATAAATTAAAAGGAGAAGTAAGCATTAGTGGAGCAAAGAATGCTGCTTTGCCAATTGTAACTGCAAGTTTAATGGGAGTTGGGAAGAGTGTATTATATGGGATACCTAACTTAAGGGATATTAATAACTTAATTAAGATATTGAGATCTTTAGGAGCTGAAGTTGATCTTGATTATGATCAAAATAAATTAATGATTAATACTGATGCCGTTAGTCGCTTAGAAGTTCCTTATTCTCTAGCCCGTAAGATGAGAGCGTCTTATTATGCTTTAGGAGCTTTGTTGGCCCGGTATGGTGAAGCTACAACTACCTTGCCTGGTGGTTGTGAGATTGGTAATCGACCAATTGATCTGCATTTAAAAGGATTTAGAGCTTTAGGGGCTGAAGTAAAAATTGAATATGGTGTAGTAGAAATAAAAGCTAATAAATTAACAGGTGATAAGATTTATTTAGATTATCCTAGTGTAGGAGCTACAATGAATATAATTATGGCAGCAACTACAGCTGAAGGAAAGACAATTATTGAGAATGCAGCCCGCGAGCCAGAAATTATTGATTTAGCAAATTATTTAAATGTAATGGGGGCCAAGATCAAAGGAGCTGGAACTGATATAATTCGGATTACAGGTGTTGAAGAATTAACTGGTAGTGAATATACAATTATTCCAGATCGCATTGAGTCAGGCACCTATATGATGGCGGCTGCAATTACAGGAAGTGAATTATATATTGACAATGTCTTGGTAGAACACATTAAGCCTTTAATTGCTAAATTAAAGGAAATGGGGGTTAAGATAGAAGAGGATGTTAGTGGAGTTAAGGTAATTAGTAATGGTCAGTTAAACTCTGTAGATGTTAAGACATTACCTTACCCTGGATTTCCTACTGATATGCAATCTCAATTTATGGCTTTATTGACTCAAGCTGAAGGAAATAGTGTAGTTGTTGAAACAGTATTTGAAAATCGTTTTGGTCATGCTGATGAGTTAAGAAGAATGGGAGCAGATATTAGAATAGATGGTAGGACTGCTATGATTAAAAAAGCTAACCTGACTGGAGCTAAAGTAAAGGCTACAGATTTACGGGCTGGTGCAGCCTTAATCTTAGCTGCTTTAGCAGCAGAAGGGAAGACAAAGATAACTGATATTTATCATATCGAACGTGGCTATGAAAATGTGACAGAAAAATTAAAAGGAATTGGTGTTAATATCAAACGAGTAAGTACCTCTGAATAAGGGGTGCTTTTTTATTATATAGGGTTAAATAGTATAAGGTTTTGTAGGTGTTTAAATTTCAATTACAATATTGTGGCACTTTTGTGCCACAATATTGAGTTGACAGTTTACGGTTTACAGTTTACAGTTAAAATTCAAAACATTAAAGATAAAGACCTCTGAAAAGATTTATACCTATGGGTTTAGAGTGGTTTTGATTTTATAATTTTAAGGTATTTAACTGTCAACCGTCAACTGTTAACTGTTCACTGATATAAAGTGGCAAAGTGCCACTTTATATCAATTAATTTTCATCTTAGCGTTGTTTATCTATAGTTAGATTTAAACTCAAGCTATGACCGAAGGTCATTTTGTTCTTTTTAGCATATCTAAAGTTAAGTAGCATAAAAATTAACAAAGCAGATTTATTGGAGGGAGAAGAGTTAATAAACTATTAGTTGGTTTGATTATATCTTTGTTATTGTTAATGATTATAATCCCCACCGTAGTAATAAATTTATCCAATTATTTGATTAGTCAACCAATTGAAATTGAAGTTTATGATAATATTAATGATCAAATATTATTGTTAGAGTTAGAAGAATATTTGAAGGGGGTTGTAGCAGCAGAAATGCCAGCTTTTTTTGAATTTGAAGCTTTAAAAGCTCAAGCAGTAGCTGCTAGAACCTATGCCCTTAGAAACTTAGAACAGGGCCAACAATTAACGACTGATAGTACAATAGATCAAGCTTGGAGTTCTAAAACAGAATTATTAGATAGATGGGGAATCTTAAATTATTTATTTTACTGGTCACGAATTTCAGCAGCAGTAGAAGAAACTGCAGGGGTTGTAATAGATTATCAAGGTGAATTAATTAATGCTGTTTATCATTCTACCAGTGGGGATTACACAGCAACAGCAGCTGAGGTCTGGGGCAATGATTTACCTTATTTAAAATCAGTAGCTAGTAGATATGAAAGGGAATCACCTTATTATCAAGATCAACAAACCTTTTCAGTTGAAGAATTTAATCGTAAGTTAGGAATAAACAGTAATTTACTTCAAGAGATTAAGATAGTTGAGAGGAGTTTAAGTGAGCGAGTCTTGAAAGTAAGAGTGGGTAATCAGGTCTTTTCTGGAAGAGAGCTCAGACAAAAATTAGGGATTAGGTCAACAAATTTTTTATTCGACACAACAGAAGAACAAATTAGGATTGTTACTTCTGGTTATGGTCATGGAGTAGGAATGAGTCAGTATGGGGCACATGGTATGGCGGAAAATGGCTATAATTATAAAGAAATTTTAAAACATTATTATCCCCGAACAGAACTAAACTACTATTAAAGCAAGGATTGCCCAGTTAAAGAGTAAATTAATGGGAACAAGATGTATAAAATAATCATTTCTGGAAATCATATTTCTGGAGGTGGATTAAGTGAGCAAAAAAGATGATCAAGATAAGAAATTACCATTTTCAATTAGCTGGGCTAAAAAGAAAAATTTTTTAAAGGAGCAAGTAGAGAAATTAAAGAGACTACAGTGGGGCAAGTATATGTTAGTACTTTTAATTTCTTTTGTTTTAGGGATTTCTATAGCAATTTATCATTTCATAACTAATCAAGACCTAAGTCAAGAAAGTGCTGAAATAGAGATTATTGAACTAGAAGAGGAAGAGAATGAATATCAGTTTGAGATTGATGAAGAAGCATCTGTACCGATGATGGTGGAAGAGTCATCACCTCAAGGAGCTGAAGAAGATCAGGGAATAACTGAGGAGCAACTGACAGAAGATGTAGAAAGGGAAGAGGAGTTAGAAAAGAATGAAGAGTTAGAAGAAGAAGTGGAAGAGACTGTATCTTCTCAACAGATGATAAATTTGATTAAGCCTATTTCTGGAGAAGTAAAGAATGCTTGGAAGTGGTACCATGATGAAGTGTTAGAAGCTTGGAAGTTTAATGCAGGAGTAGATATTTATGCTGAGCAAGGATTAGAAGTTAAAGCTGCTCAAGGAGGTCAGGTTAAAGATATTATTGAGAATGATCTATATGGTACGGAAGTTGTAATTAAACACAATCAATCATACAAAACAATTTATTCCAATTTAGAGGAGGTAGTAACTTTAGGAGAGCAGATTGCTCAAGGACAAGTTATTGGCAAGTTGGTAGATGATTCGTTCTACCCTGAGAGTAGGCTTAAGTTTAAGGTGATTAGGGATGGAGAGGAAGTATCTCCGCTAGAATATATTGATTAACTTGCTTGATTGGCCCCTTAATTAATTTGAATTTATTGTAATAATTATCCTTGTGCTACATATATATATATTGGAGCTAATTAAGGGGGACAAGTTGATGAAAGATTATATTTATCAAAGAGTATTAGAAGTGAGCCATTATATATATGAGACTAAAGCAACTGTCAGGCAGGCAGCTAAAGTATTTGGAGTAAGTAAAAGTACAATACATAAGGATGTAACGGAGCGATTAGAGAAGATAAATGGACAATTAGCTGAACAAGTTAAGGAAGTATTAGAATATAATAAAGCAGAACGTCATTTTAGAGGTGGCGAAGCTACTAAAAGAAAATATATGGAGGAAAAATCGTCTGATATAGAAGAGGGTTAGTGATGTCACTAACTCTCTTTTTTTCGTTATATTACAATAATGTGGCACTTTTGTGCCACAGGAATCAGGAATTTGGAATAAGGAATCAGTAAAAAAATTTGTAGGGGCAGGTCCCTGTGCCTGCCCATGAAATACAGGGCGACCCTACACAGAACCCTGATTTCCTCGTAGGGGTGCCCTTTATGGGTACCCTTAAAGCAAGGACAACCACGAGGGTTGCCCCTACAAAAATACATTCTTTCACGAATGAAAAGTTACACATTATATCAATTCGGCTTTAAAAATTAAAAATTTAAGGTTATACTATTATGTAAGGATTAGAAGATTGAATTTATTTTTGAATAGTTAGCAGGAATTTTATAATCTAGTGTTTAATTAATAAATAAGGTTAAGTTTAGAGAGGGGGATTTTAATGATCAGGGGTTTATATACATCTGCTTCAGGAATGAGTTCTAACTTAGAGCAGAATGATACTATTTCTAATAATTTATCAAATCTAAATACAAATGGATATAAAAAGCAAGTTGCTACCAAACATGAGTTTCCGAGTTATTTACTACATAGAATTGATCAGCAAGTAACTCCAACTGGTAAGATAGGGAGTGGGGTAATGGTTGATGAAATAAAGACCGATCATAGTAATGGTAGTTTTAAAAAGACAGGTAACACTTTTGATTGGGCTGTACAAGGAGAGGGGTTTTTTGCTGTCCAGACTCCACAGGGAGAGCGATATACCCGCAATGGAGAATTTACTTTAAATGATCAAGGACAAGTAGTAACTCAGGATGGTCATCCTGTTTTAGGGGAAAATGGAATTTTACAGGTTCCTTTCGAAGGGGAAATTAGTGTAGATAATAACAATAATCTGCTTGTTGATGGAGGAATAGTTGATCATATAAGGATAACCGGTTTTGAGAATAAGAACGGTCTAAGCAGAGAAGGAAGTAATCTCTTTGAAGCTACACCAGAGGTTGATAATATCTTTCCAGCTACAGGTGGTGTAGTGCAAGGTCATTTAGAAGAATCTAATGTTAATCCAATAGATGAAATGGTAAGAATGATCAATAATACACGTAATTATGAAGCTAATCAAAAAGGGATTCAGGCACATGATGATACGATGGGCAAGGCTGTTAATGAAGTAGGAAGGACTTAAAAAAGAATTAGGGAGTGAAGTGAAGAATGATTAGATCATTATCAAGTTCAGCATCTGGAATGAAAGCACAACAACTGAATATGGATACAATTTCTAATAACTTAGCTAATGTCAACACGAGCGGTTTTAAAAAGTCGAGGGTAGGTTTTCAGGATTTAATGTATCAGACGATAAGATCTGCTGGAACGCCTAACAATCAAGGTTCTGAAATACCGACTGGAATTCAAGTGGGACATGGTGTCCGACCCGAAGCAACACAGAAGTTGTTCAGTGAAGGAAGTTTAAAAGGAACAGAAAACCCGTTAGATTTAGCAATTGAAGGAGCTGGTTTCTTTGAAGTGATGATGCCTGATGGGACAAGTGGTTATACCAGAGATGGTTCTTTTAAAGTGGATAGTAATGGACAGGTAGTTACTTCAGATGGTTATTTATTACAACCACCGATCAATATTCCTGCTGAAGCAACAGATATTTCAATTAATGATGAAGGGGTAGTCACTTTTTTAGAACCTGGTGATGAAGTACCTCAAGAAGCTGGACAGATTGAATTGGTTAATTTTTCTAATCCAGCTGGTTTAGAAAGTGTAGGTCAGAATCTTTACCAAGAGACAGCTGCTTCTGGACAACCGATGTTTGGCTTAGCTGGGCAAGATGGCTTTGGTAGAATAGCACAAGGTTTTTTAGAGGAGTCTAATGTACAGGTAGTAGAAGAGATGGTTGATATGATCTCAGCTCAAAGAGCTTATGAAACTAATTCTAAAGCAATTCAGGCTTCTGATGAGATGTTACAACAGGCTAATAATTTAAGAAGATAGTAAAAACTATATGCGTTGATTTAAGTTAATTGACAATTGACGGAATGTACAATTTACAATGGATAGAAAAAATCTTGTGGCAATGATTTTTGGTGATTTTGATTATAAGATTTAGGGTTTTAATTGTCCATTGTCAATTTTGTACATTGTAAATTGAAGTTAAGCTGTATATCAATTAAATTGACGCAGATAAATAAAAGATAGGGGTTAAGAAGTAATGAGAAAAAAACTATTAACTCTCAAGGTTGGATTGCTGCTCTTACTAATTAGTAATGGTGCTTTGGCAGCGGAAAATATGATTGAAGTGACCAATCAAGTTGAAGTTACAGGAACAGAAGTTGAACTGCTTGAAATAGCTCAAATAAGAGGTGGTGCGGAGTTTGAAAATAGTTTAAATGGTATTACTCTGGGCCAAGCTCCAATCCCCGGATATCAACGGGTTATTTATCGTGATGAAGTAATCAATGCCTTAAGAAGGGAGCAGGTTGATCTAGAGCAAGTTAGGGTTAATATTCCTTATCATTTTTCTGTAACTACTGATTATGAAAAGTTGACTGCAGAGAGGTTAATTCAATTAGGAAAAGATTATATTTATCAAGAGTTGGCCCAAGAACCTGAGCGGATTGAAATTGAGGTTAGAAATTCTCCTCAAGATCTGAAATATCCTAGTGGTCAACTCGATTTAGAAGTTGGTAATCTCCACCGCAGGAACTTATTGGGACGAACTATGCTACCTATTAAGGTTAAGGTTGATGGTAGCTTGTACCAAAGAGTTAATATTCAATATCAGGTTGGTTTATGGCAAGAGGTTTTGGTTGCTAAAGAAGATATAGAGCGCAGAACTGAGTTGAGTCGAGATTTATTCCAACTGGAAGATAAATTATTGACTACTCAAAATAATAGGCTTATAACTGAGGGTTATTCTTTAGATGGGACTCAACTGCGAAGTTCATTACGGGCTGGTCAACCATTGGAAGAAAGAATGATCGATCGTCCTCCTTTAGTTGGCAGGTGGGAGGATGTTAAGCTGATTGCTCAAATTGGAGGAGTGATCATAACTGCTGATGGTAGATCGCGGGAAGCAGGACATTATGGAGATATAATTAAAGTTGAGAATAAAGCCAGTAGAAAGATTGTAGAAGGTAGGGTAATTGGAGAGAGAGAAGTACGAGTGATTACTGACTAAGGGAGTGATCTTAAGTGAGAAAGGGCTTTTTAATAATATTATCACTTTGTTTAATTTTGATTTTTACTGTGTCAGTTACTGAGGCCACTTCTTTATGGAATGGCAATGATGAACTATTTAGAGATAATAAAGCTAACCAAGTAGGAGATATCTTGACTGTAATTATTACTGAGGATGCTACTGCTACTCAACAAGCTTCGACTGATGCTAGTCAGAATAATCAAGCGGATGTAGGAGCAGGAACGGGAATTTTTGATTTTATTAGATCATTTGGCTTTAGTCAAAGTGATAGTAGCAATGCAACTGGTTCAACAAGTAGAAGTGGTAGTCTTTCTGCTGAAATAACGGTTCAAATTGAAGAGGAATTAGCTAATGGTAATCTTAAAATTAGTGGTACTAGAAGTGTAAAGATCAATGATGAAACGCAAGATATTAAGTTGACAGGAATAGTTAGACCTGAAGATATTTCACCACAAAATACGATTGAATCAAACTATATTGCAAATGCTGAAATAGATTATGAGGGTAAAGGAGTTATTGGAGATAGGCAAAGACAAGGGATTATTAGTAGGATAGTTGCTTGGCTCTTCTAGAAAGGGAGGGTAATATGAAAAAGGGTTATAAGTTTTGTTCTGTAATTATATTCTTATTGATGCTAATAAGTTTTAGTAATGATTTCACCTTAGCTTTAGCTCCTAACCAACCAGGGGCAGATGATCCATTAGTTAGGATTAAAGATATTACCAGAATTAGAGGGGTTAGAAATAATCAGTTAATTGGTTATGGAATCGTGGTTGGCTTAGATGGAAGTGGAGATGGTCAAAATAGTCAATTGACAGTTCAATCTATAGGTAATATGTTACAGAATTTTGGAGTGGATATTGATCAAGATCAATTAGGGGGCAACAATGCAGCAGCTGTTATGGTTACTGCTCAATTACCACCATTTGTCCATCCAGGTAGTGAGATTGATATAACATTATCTTCAATTGGAGATGCTGACAGCTTACAAGGGGGAACCTTATTGATGACTCCTTTAACAGGGCCTGCTGGAGATCAAGTCTATGCTGTAGCACAAGGAGCGGTATCAGTTGGTGGATTTACAGCTGGACAGGGTGGAGCTCAAGTGAGTCAAAATCATACAACTGTTGGCAGGGTACCTAATGGAGCAATCGTTGAAGAAGAAGTACCGATGGAATTTAATCAAGATAATCGATTTACCTTAGTCTTAGAAAATCCTAATTTTGCTACAGCTCAAAGGGTAGCAGATGTAATCAATCAGGAATTCGGTTATACTCAGGATGGAGGTTATTATGCCCAAGCTAAAGATGCAGGACAGGTTGAAATTCAAATCCCAAGTTTCTTTAGGGATAGGATTGTAAATTTTGTTTCTAGGGTTGAAGAATTAGAAGTTAGGCCTGATACAGAAGCTAAAGTGGTGATTAATGAGCGGACAGGGACAGTTGTGATGGGGCATAATGTTCGGTTGTCGAGAGTTTCTGTTTCACATGGGGACTTGACAGTTACTATTGCTACTACAGAAGAGGTGGTTGATGTTGGTGAAGAGGAAGTTGAGATTATAGAAGGAGAAGAGGTTGATGTAACAGAAGAGAAAGCTAGCTTAGTAGTTTTACCGAAGGGAGCAGGTATTTCAGATGTAGTAACCGGTTTAAATGCGGTAGGGGCTACTCCTAGAGATGTAATTTCAATTATTCAGGCAATTAAAGAAGCAGGAGCACTACATGCTGATTTAGAAATTATGTAATTTAAGGTAGGTGATAAGATGAAGATAGGTTCAGAGCTAAATTTAAATCAATTGCAGCTTAAGAATACTAACTTGAGTAAATCAGAAAGTGAATTTAAAAACTTATTAGAAAAGGAAGCTAGTACTAAAAATGAACAAAAAGATGAGCAGTTAAAAGTAGTTAGTCAAGAATTTGAGTCGATTTTTTTGAGTATGATGTTTAAGCAGATGAGGGATGCTACCTTAAAATCTGATCTATTAGATAGTGGTTTAAGTAAAGAAGTATTTGAGGATATGTATTATGATCAGATTGCTAAGGAGGCTGCTAGTAAAGAGCAATTAGGAATTGCAGAAGCTGTTTATCAGCAACTAAGTAATAATTCTTGATCTTGGTTATATTTAGTCAACTAAAATTATAAACTAAATAGTAGTTGTTGTTATATTTAAGAAGGGAAGGGATTTGCTTGCGATTAATTTCAAAAATGACTATACTAGTGCTTCTGTGTTTGTTGTTAACAAGTACGGTTTTGGCTACCGAACAAGAGATTATGGGATTAGCAGAGATAGAATCGGGGATGGAAGGTGTAGGAAAGACGGTTTTGCGAGGGACTGAGATAGAGGAGTTTGAGGTAGAAATTATTAGTACGTTGGATTCTTCTGATCTGAATCAAGATTTAATCTTGGTCAAAACTAGTGGGGATGTAATAGAAAGAACAGGTGGTATTGCTGCTGGAATGAGTGGTAGCCCAATTTATATTGAGGATAAGTTAGTTGGAGCTATTGGTTATGGTTGGCAGATGGCTGACCATAAGATTGGATTGGTAACGCCGATAGAGAGTATGTTGGATTTATTGGAATTAGGAATAGATGATGAGTTGGATATAAAAGAAGAAAAAGAGATTGCACTATCCACTCCGTTAGAGATAGATGACCAGAAGTATGAACAGGTACTCTTCACTACAGGTGAAGAGCAGAAAGATAAAACTAATACATTAGTAGCCACTCCAGTTAATACTCCACTATTAGTCAGCGGTTTAACAGGTAGGGCTAAAGATAGATTGGCAGAAGGATTAGATGATTATGATTTAATGCCTGTAGTTGGTGGTAGTTTAATGGAACATGAGGAAGAGTTATCTTTTGAGCCAGGAAGTGCAATGGCTGTTCAACTGATAAGAGGAGATATTAATGTTTCAGCAATTGGGACGTTGACTTATCGGGATCAAGATCGAATTTTAGGCTTAGGTCATTCATTCTTGGGTAAAGGTAATGCTAATTATTTACTTTCTTCTGCTTATATTCATCAAATGATTACAAGTATTGAGATGCCTTTCAAAATTGGTTCGCCGGCTGATTTAAAAGGGGTTATTACCCAAGATCGAACAGCAGGGGTAGCAGGTAAATTAGGAGATTATCCTAATATTGTACCTGTTAAAATAAATCTGCTTGATCAAGATTTAAATAGAGAAGTTACATATGACTTACAGATTGTCCAAGATGAAAATTTAATTGAACAGTTAGCAGCAACAGCACTCTTACAGGCGATAGACAGTACTATTGATCGCCAAGGGGCAGGAACGGCTAGAGTAAGCTGGGAGGTAGTAGGGAGTAAATTACCAGATAGGGTATTAGAGAGCACTAATCTCTATTATAGTGATAGTGATATAGCAGTGAATGCTTTGACTGATTTTATTCAAGGGTTATCATTACTTGTGAGCAATCCTTTTGAACAGGTTAATTTTGCTAATATTGAAGTTGATGTTGAGGTGCAAGAGGCTCCCCAAATTGCCTTGTTAGAGGAAATTAGCTTAAAACAAGAACAAGCAAGACCAGGGGAAAAGGTAGATTTAAAAGTAAAATTAAGACCCTATCGTCAGGAAGTAATTGAAAAAGAGATTGAATTAAAAATTCCAGAAGATATTACAGAAGAAAAATTACTGATCAATGTGTTAAGTGGGCAAGAAGCCAATTTTAATCTTTTTTATACAGAGTCTGAGAAAACAGAAGGTTCTACAGCCAATAATATTAAGAGTTTAGAAGAGTTGATCGAGATTTATCAATTACAGAATAAGAATAACAGCTTGGTAATTGAATTACAACCACTGCTAGGTTATCCTTCAGTTTCAGATGATGAGTTCGATTCTACTAAAGAAGAGAAGGATGATCTGGAAGAGATTGATAGTACTGAACAAGAAGTTGCTCAAGAAGTTGAAGTCGCTTATGATTTGGTTGAAGAAGTAATAGAAACAGACTATGTATTGACCGGTAGTTTAGTTAAAGAGATTGAAATTATTATAGAAGATGAGTAACAGAAGGCTCCTCATATGAGGGGCTTTTTTGTTGGTTTGTCTGAAGTTTTTCTTTAATCTTGATCAGGCTGACATTTAATTGCGAATAGTGGTAATATATTATAGTTCTCTTAATAAATAACTAGTGATTGCTATTGCAACTGCTGATAAAATATAATATTATTAAAGTAGTCTGAGGATTAGATTTGGGGGCAAAGTAATGAAACTAGAAAAACTAACTTCTAGATCAACTATAGTATTTGGTTTGCTCTTGTTGTTTGTGATGATGCTTTTATATTCAAATATTAATTATTTGCTGTTACAGGTAAGAGAAGAAGCAATCAATCTTTTAGAACAAGAGTTGACAACCGAGATTGTAGTAGATGATATAGAAATTGAAGGGATTAATAAAATTACTATCGCTGGATTGACTATTAAGGATCAAGAAGCGAGGGAGCTGTTGAAGGTTGAAGAGGTTAGTATCAATTATAGTTTGATTGATTTAATCTCAAATAGATTGGCTCCTTTAGATAGTATCAGTGGTATTAGGTTAGTAGAGCCTGAATTGAGGTTAATAGAAGGAGAAGACTGGAATTATCAGTTTTTAATTGATAATTTTGAAGAAATTGATGAAGTTGAATATTCCTTTCCAATTAGGATTGAGCAGGGGAAAGTAGATTATTTTAGTTTTCAATTTGAAAAGGAGATAAAGAATATAAATGGTGAGATTGGAACTGGACAACAATTGAGCTTTGACCTACATAGCAGTTCAGGGTCTCAGCTGGTTAAGCAGTTAAGTTTGGAAGGAATTTTTGAAGCAGGGGCTTATCATTTGGAGTTGAATTTTTCTGATTTAGATTTAGCTAATTTAACACAGAATTATGACTTAGCTATAGGAGATGAAATTGAAACCAGTGGTCAAGTAGCAGGAAATCTTAGACTAAGAGGCAATGTTGCAGAAGGGGTATCAAGTTATTATGGAAGCTTAGAGCTTACTGAATCTGTTGTTAGTAATGAGCAATTAAAGGTAGATGGAATAGCTGGAGATCTCAGTTTTAACAAATATGGATTGCGTTTTGAACGGTTAATTGGTAATTATCAAGGGATGCCAGTGGAGTTGACAGGTGAGGTATTCAGTTGGGAGCAGCCGCAATTGAATCTAGAATATGAGTTTAATAAGATAGATTTGGGTCAAGTTAGTCAGTTATTTGAATTAGATCAACTTGAGGTGGAAGGGTTGGCCCAGGCTGCTGGGAAGATAAGTGGGAGTTTAGATAACCCAAGTGTTATTAGTAATTTGAAACTGGAAGAAGGGCAATTTCAAGGGGTTGCTTTAAATGATTTTGAAAGCCAGATTTATTATAAAGATCAGGTAGTAAATTTTGAGGAAGTAGAATTTGATTTAGGATCAGGTAGAGTGAGTGGCGAAGGCAGGGTTGACTTTACTGAGGAGCTTGATTATATCTTTACTACTAAACTAGCTGATATAAGTTTGGCTAGATTAGAAAGAAAATTAGGAACTGAATTTTCTACTGCAGGTTTAATTAATGGTGAAACTATTCTTTCTGGCTCGGGAATAGAAGCAGAAGATCTTAATATGTTGGGTTCAGTAGTAGTAGAAGAAGGTTCAATTCAAGATTATAATTTTAACCAACTTGAGACAAGCTTCTGGTTAAATGATGGTAATTTTTTCTTGAATCAAGCAGAATTAATAACAGAGCAGAGTAACTATGCTCTGACTGGTTTAGTGACTTTAGCTGGGGATTTGGATCTGAATTTGATAGCTAATGATGTAAACTTAGCTGAATTGGTTGGGTTTCACAACCAAAAAGAATTAACAGGTGAGGTTGATTTAACTGGTCAAGTAAGTGGTAGTTTATCCGAACCTAAGTTTACAGGGCAGTTTAGAGGGATAGAGTTAGAATATGATTTTTTAGAATTAGGAGAGATGAAGGGTCAATTGCTCTTAGTATCAGAAGGGGTTCAGTTTGAGGGAGTAGAGTTACCTAAGTTTTCTAGTTTACTAAATGGAGGAATAGACTTCCAAACTGGCGAATCAGATTTAGTATTAAAAACTGAAGAGGTTGAACTTAATAAATTGTTAACCGCTACAGATACTGAACTACCTCTTTCAGGTATGCTAACTGGAACGATAAAGATTAATTCTTTGCTTGCTCCCCTTAAGTTAGCAGGAGAAGCTATAATTGAAGAAGGAATTATTTATGAACAGAGTTTTGATCAAGCAGAGATTGATTTTATTTATGATGATCAAGAAGTTATAATCAATAATTCTAAGGTTAACTATCAAGATAGCAATTTAGAAATTATGGGTGTTATTGAAGAAGAGTTGGATTTAAAGGTAAAAACAGATGATTTAAATTTAACTAGTATTGATTATTTACCACAAGAGTTTGAGGTTAGCGGTCAAGTTGCTGTAGATGGTAGGATTTATGGTTCAGTTTTTGCTCCTCAGGTAGCTGGAACTGTGGAGGGAAGAGATGTTAAATTGGCTGATCAACAATTAGGTGAGATTGAAGGTAGAATTGATTATCGACAATCAAACCTATATCTAACTAATATGGTAATTAATGATGATGAGCATCGTTATCAGGGTCATGGAGTTATAGATCTCTATCGCCAAGAGTTCAATGATTTTATCTTTGAAATTCAAGAAGGTAGTTTAGATTATTTTACTCATTTTTTTGATGAAGAGTTTGTTTTACCTTATCCAGTTGAAGGACGAGTTGTTGCTAATGGTTCTTTAGTTGAGCCGAAATTAGCACTTGATCTATTAATTCAAGATCAAGAAGGGATTGGTTATCTACAAGCTAAGGGAGATTATTGGTTACAGCGTGATTTGGATTTGGATTTGGATTTGATTGTTAAAGAATTTGATTTAAAACCACTGAATGATTTAGAATTAATTGATTATAAGTTGGGAGGAAAGCTTAACTTGGCAGGAAGGCTGACAGGTAATCTTGCTGAGCTGAATTTAGATTCTGAAATAAGGGTTACTGGGGGGCAAGTCAGTAATTTAGAATACCAAAGGTTGGCTGGTAGGCTCAGGTTGATAGATAGTCAAAAATTGATCTTAGAGCAACAACTACAGGTTAAAGAAGATAATATTTTACAAGTAAGAGGAAAGTTACCTTTAGTTGAGGATGAAGAGTTTGATCTCGATTTAAGCTTGGAAGAAGGTAATTTAAGTATTTTATCTTTTTGGCTAGAGAATGTTGAATCTGCTAAAGGTCGTGGCAGGGCTATTCTTAGTATTAGAGGAAATTGGAACGATCCTAAATTAAATGGGAAGGCTGAGATTATTTCAGGTAGTTTTAATCATTTGGATTTAGATCGAGAGTTTAATAATTTAAATGGGAAGATTGAGTTTGCTGATAAGGAAGTTAATGTTGAACAATTGACTGGTTATTATGGTTCAGGAGATTTCGAGCTAGGTGGTAAGGTTTTAATCAATGGTTTTATGCCTCAGAAGTATGATTTGAACTTGACAGGAGAAGATATCTTCTTCGAACATGGTTCTTGGGAGGGGTTAAACCGAGTGGACTTACAATTAATTGGTGATTTTGAGCAACCACTGATTAAGGGAGAGATAACAGCTTATAATACTTTCTTCAGTCTGCCAGTTGATTGGCCCGTAATGGAAGGAGAGGGCCAATCTAACATAGAACCACAGTTTGATCTAGTAATTAAGCCCGGCAGAGATGTAAGAGTAGGAAATAATAATATTGATATTTTAGTTCAATCAGGAGAATTAGTGCTAGAAAGTGCTTCTCAGGGAATAGAGTTAACGGGGCAGTTAGAGTCTACTACAGGAAGATTTACTTATTATAATACTGAATTTGAAGTTGAAGTAGCTAGGGCTAATTTTGGGAGATATACTTTTATTCCTGATCTACAATTGGAATCGCATGCTACGGTAAGAGGTGAAGAGATTGAGCTAAATCTATATGGACCAGCAGATCAGCTTGATTTTAACCTACTAGCTCAAGATGAACTGACAGAAGAAGAGGTTGTTAGTTTATTAGCACGTCAAGGAGGGATGGGAAGCTTACTAGAGAGGGATTTTGAAGAAGCAATCAGAGGTGAGATGTTTAGAATTATTGATGAAGGGATTAAGACCGAATTGATCTATCGTGTAGAAAGATCTTTTGAAAGGACATTGGATTTAGATCAGGTTAGAATCAGATCGCTATTGAGTGATGAAGTAGAGATAAGGTTAGGTAAGTTTATCTTTGATGGCTTTATGTTGAAGTACAATCATACCTTTGGAATCGAGGAGGAACAAGCAGTAGGTTTTGAGTATCAGTTTTCACGAGGGTTAGAGAATTTAAGCCTTGATGGAAATTATAATAATTATGGTGAATATCAGATGGGTTTGGAACTAAGCTTACCTTTTTAGTGATTGGTGACTAGTTGTTAGTAATTGGTAAAAATCAAAAACATAGATAATTACAAGAAATGGAGGAATAAAAATAATGTTTAAAAAGATAAGTTTAACAGTATTAGTTTTAGTAGTTTTGTTAGCAAGTAATAGTTTGCTTGTTGGTGCTGAAGAGGCAGTTCCAACAGATAATACTGTGACTGGGATTGAAGTAACAGGTAATAAACTAGTATCTGACGAAGAAGTTTTAGAAGAAGTTACAACTGAAATTGGAGATGAGGTTTCTAATGAAAAGTTACAGCAGGATATGCAGCAAGTCTTTGATTTAGGTTACTTCTTTGATCTGCAAATTTTATTCAGAAATTATCAAGATGGAGTCAAATTGATTATAGAAGTAATTGAAAATCCTGAGTTATCAGCGATTAAAATTGAAGGTAATCAAGAAGTAACGACAGAAGAATTAAAAGGATTATTATCCTTACAGCAGGGTGAAATACTTAATGTTAATTCTTTAGATCAAGATGTAGAAAGAATTAATGAATATTATCAAGAGCAGGGTTATATGTTGGCCCAGATAGTTGATGTGACGATTAAGGAGCAAGATCAACTAGAGCTAACTATCGATGAAGGTCGTTTAAATAGTTTGACTATTACAGGAAATGAAGAGACTAAGGATTTTGTAATTGAAAGAGAGCTGAGTTTAGAAGAAGGAGAAGTATTTAATATTGATCAGATGTGGAATGATTTTAGAAACTTATATAATTTAGGGTATTTTAAGGATATTAGACCTGATTTTCAACCTGTTCCAGATGATCCGCAGGCAGTTGATCTGGTTGTTGAAGTAGAAGAACAGAAGACAGGTACTTTCAGTATTGGAGGAGGTTACTCTTCTGCTGCTGGTTGGACAGGTATGGTCGATGTCGAGAAGGATAACCTCTTTGGTCGGGGACAGAAAGTCAACTTGAGTTGGGAGTTTGGTGACAGAACAAATTATGAATTAGGTTTTTATGAGCCGTGGGCATTTGGAACTGAGACGAGTTTAAACTTCAATCTTTACAAAACTGAATATGATGATGCAGTAGATGATGTTTCAAGAAGACAAGGTGGAGATATTACGGTTGGTCATCCATTAGCTGATGATATTACAGGTTATTTAAAGCTTGATTATCATAATACGAAATATGAAGAAGGATTAGGACTTGATGATGAAAATACTAGAAGTGTGACTCTAAAGACGATTCGAGATACGCGGGACAATATCTTCAGTCCCCGTTCTGGAAGTAGACAAGAACTTTCAATTGAGAATGCAGGACTATTTGGTGGCGATACTGACTTTACTAAGTATGAGCTTGATTTAAGAAATTATTTACCAGCAAGGGAAGAAGATACTTGGGCCTTCAGATTGAAGACAGGGCTTAGTGATGGAGACCTTCCAACAGGAGAGCGTTATGCACTAACTGGAATGAATGAAGTAAGAGGTTATAGTAGTGATTATTATGACAGGGATAATGGAGCTACAGAAAATGGTTTTGTTGATGGAGATGCTATGTTAGTTTCTAATTTAGAATATAGATTCGGGATTGTAGATAATGTGACAGGTGTTGCTTTTGCTGATGCAGGTAGAACTTTTGCAAGTAATAGTGATATTAGCTTGAATGATTTGAATTATTCAGTTGGTTTAGGAGCAAGGTTTAATACTCCAATTGGGCAGTTAGGATTGGATTATGGTTATGCCCCTGAGGGTGAAATAGAGGATGACAAGACTAACTTAAGTATTAGAATCGGTAATACATTCTAAAAGGAGTGGAATAATGAAGAAACTATTAGCAAGTGGGTTCTTAATTACTTTGGTTATAGTGGGGGCGTTAGTGGCTGTTAATCCCGTTCAGGCTGAGCAAGCTGAACAGGAAGAGGTTGATATTCCTCAAATTGTGTATGTTGATATGGAGAGTTTATTTCTAAAACATCCTCATAAGGAAGCTTCAGAAGAGGAATTAGATCAAAAGGCTCAACAATTACAGCAACAGCTTGAAGTTGAAGCAGCTAATTTGACTAAAGAAGAACGTCAAGATTTACTAAAAGAATATCAACAAAAACTTAATCAACTAGAGAGAGATTTAGTTCAAAGTCTGATAGATGATATCAATTCTAAGATTAGAGAAGTAGCCCAAAGAAAGGATATAACTATTATTGTCGATCAACCAGTAGTTATCTATGGTGGATATGACTTAACAGCGGAAGTTTTAGCTGAGCTTGATTTTGAAGAAGTGACAGAGTTAGAAGATGGTGAATCAGAAGATGATGAATCAGAAGAAGAACCAGTTATTGAGTTAGATAATGAAGAGTTATTGGAAGAAGAATTATTTGAAAGTGATGAAGAGTTGAATTAAATTATTTTAAACTGAGTACTCTCAGCTAAAAGAAAATATTAGAAAGCCAAAGAAGTAGTTAGTTTTTGGTCCTTAGATATTGACTTTTTAGTGTTTTGATTGTGTGGTTTTGAATTTAATTGTAAATTGTACATTGTAAATTGTACACTAAGACGAGGATGCAGAGAAATTTAGTTATTCGCGAAGCATTGTAATAACAGGCTTTAATTTAGCTGAGAGCACTATAAACTTAGAAAGCAGGTGTTTTCTGTGCGAATAATCAAAAGTGGTCTAGTTGGGCTACTATTGGTTATGGTTTTGAGTTTAGTTGGTTGTCGTAATCAAGAGTTAACGACAGAAGAAGCTAAAACTGAGCTTGAACCTCAAATTGGGATTGTTGATTTAGCTGATATTAGACGAGAACATCCTTTGACACAGCAGATTGCTCAAATTGAAGAACGGATTGTCAATCTTAATCTCTCTTTACGAGAGGAAGAGGAGAGTTTAACTAAGATTGAAGAAGATACAGGAAGTTATTTAACTGATTTTAATCAACAGGTGAAAAGAAGATTGGAAGTTATTGAGGCTGATTATGCTAAAAAGATTGAGCAGGAGGAATCTAAGTTAGGTTCTAAACTTGAAGATTATTATCAACAATTGATGGCTGAGTTCGAATCTGAGCTAGCTGAAAAAGAGACTAGCCTGCATCAAGAGTTAAAGGATGAACTTTTAATACTAGAGAAGGAATATGATACAGATTTAGAAGAATATAAAGCTATTATAGACCAAAATTATAATTCAGAAATTATTAATCTAAGATTACAGTTAAGGGTTGCTAATTTAGATGAGGCTAAACAAAATCAGTTACAGAGTCAGTTAGAAGAATTGACAGCAGAAAGAGAGGCTAAGATTGAAGACCAAGAGCAATATTATAATCAAAAGTTACAATCTTTCCTCCAACAAGAAGAAGCTGAGTTACAGCAGAGATTACAAGATTACCAACAAAAGTTGTTATTTCAAGCTGAGGCAGATTATGAAACTAGAAAGCAAGAGCTAGAACTGGAATTTTATAATTATTTAACTTCTTTAGAGGAAGGAATGGTGAGTGATTTATCCAGTCAGGAAGAAGAATTAGCAGCTAATATTGAAGAGGAGTTATTGGCTGCTCGAGAAAAACTGATAACTAGAGTAGAAACTAGGGTTAAAGATTTGACGGATGAAATTATCCAACTACAACAAAAAAGAGAGAAGTTAAGGTCGGAAAGAAAAGAAGAACTGGATCTAATGATAGAACAAGTAGCTGAAGATAAAGGCTTGGCTTTGATTTTAACCGATTATAATCAAAATTTAGCAGCAATTGATCTAACTGAAGAGATCTTAGCTGAGATTAGGTTAGGGGGGTGAAGGAGTGAAGAAATTAATTTTAGTAGCGATTACAATGTTAATGACAGTAATTTTTCTAGTGGGATGTACAGCAGAATCTGAAACTGAAGTAGTAACTGAGGTAGAAGAGGTTAATATTGAAGTGGGAGTTATGGATCAAGATCGGGTTTGGACTGAAAGTGAGCAAGCAGCTAATTATCAGGAAAAATTAAATAATAAAATAGAGGCTATTCAGGAAGAATATAATCAAGAAGCAGAAGGATTAGGAGAAGAGGAACAATTTAAGAAGCATCAACAGGCCTATGAGGAAATAAATCGATTGCAAGAAGATTTAAGGAACCAATTTGTAGCTGAAATTGAACAGGTAGTAAAAGAGATTGCTGAAGAGAAAGAGTTAGATATGATTTTGGATCAACAGGATGTTAGATATGGTGGTATTGATATTACTGATCAAGTAATTGAAAAGTTGCAATAAATTCTTTGATTGATTAATAATATCAGCCTATTATAGGCTGATATTATTGTACATAAGGAGGCTCAATGATGGGAAAGAAAGTAAAAGAGTTAGCTCAATTAGTAGCAGGAGAGGTTGTAGGGGAGCAAGAGTTTGAAGTTGAAGGTGTTGGTGGAGCAGATAATGCTGACAGTGACCAAATCACCTTTGCTCTTGATCAAGGCTTCTTCCAACAAGCGAAGCAGAGAGCAGGAGCAATTATTATAAATGAAGATCTTGTTAGAGATGATATTGAACAGCCATTAATTGTGGTTGATAACCCTCGTTTAGCTTTTGCTAAGATTGCTAAGGTCTTTTTACCTCAGCCTTATGCTCAACCTGGAATTAGCAAGCAAGCTGTAGTCAGTGCTGAAGCTGAGGTGGGTGATGAGGTATCGATTCATCCAGGAGTAGTAGTTGAAGCAGGGGCCAAAATTGGTGATCGGGTAATCTTGGCCCCAGGGGTATATGTCGGACATGATGTTGAAATTGGGCAAGATAGTATTATTCATCCGAATGTAGTGATAGAATATGAATGTAAGTTAGGTAATGAGGTTGAAATTAATGCTGGAGCAGTGATTGGTTGTCAAGGTTACGGGTTTGAAACAGGTGCAGATGGACATCAAAAGGTACCCCAATTTGGTAATGTAGTTATTGAAGATAAGGTAGAAGTAGGGGCCAACGTTACGATTGACCGAGCTGCTACTGGTTCAACAATTGTCGGAGAAGGTACTAAGATTGATAATTTGGTACATATTGCTCATAATGTCGAAGTAGGAGCTGATTCATTATTGATTGCTCAAGTTGGAATTGCTGGTAGTAGTAAGTTAGGGGAACGGGTTACATTAGCTGGTAAGAGTGGAGTAGTAGGTCATTTAGAGATAGGGGATGATGTAACAGTAGGAGCCTATAGTGCAGTGACCAATAATGTAGCAGATGATTCTTTTGTATCAGGATATCCAGCTCATGAGCATCGCCAGGAAAGAAGGATTAAAGCAGCCCGTAAGAAGCTACCACAGATGATGAAGAAGATGCGAAGGTTAGAAAAGAAGGTTGCCCAATTAGAAGAAAAATTGAATACTCTCAGCTAAAAGAGAATATTGGAAGATGAAATATTTAGTCGTAGGATACTTTGTAAATATTGATGAGTTTAGTATTTGTGGTTTTATGATTTTGAATTTAATTGTCAATTGTCAATTGTCAATTGTAAACTGTCAATTAGGCGGGGGTGCAGGGAAACCTAGTTATCTGCGAAGCACTATGGTGATAGATTTAAATTTAGCTGAGAGAGCACAAATTAAATTAGGAGGGGTAATGATGAAAAAAGGGTTGAGGTTAGGGTTAGTAGTAGCTTTGTTGATTATCTTTTCGTTACCAAGCTATGCTGGTCAATTTGGAGCTACTGGCTTATTGACGATTCCTACGGCAGATATTTTGGCCCCGACAGAGTTAAATTTAGTTTACCAGCGAATTGATGAGAATGGAGATTTAGTAGGAAGTGATTATGGGATTAAGCAAGGAGTTCAATTGGGAATTGGGGCTAATTGGCCTGCTGGTATTACAGAGGATGGAGAAGTTTTTCCTAAGTTGAAGGTTAAGTTGATAGAAGAAAGTGAGAATGTTCCAGCAGTAGCAGCGGGAATTATTGATCGAGATCGCTACATAGTTGCCAGTAAATCCAGTCCGTATTATGGGTTGCGAGCTCATTTAGGAGTTGGTGATAAAGAGCGATTTGAGGATAACTTTTTTGTAGGGGTTAGTAGGGTCTTAAACCCTGTCTCTGTCTTAAGTGGAGAGAGTAGTTTTGAATTACCATTGACGACTATGTTAGCTGAGTATAATGGAGGGGTGAATTTAGGATTTAAGTTTGAATTCATTCCTGAAATCAGCGCTAATCTAGGAGTTAAAGATCTAACTGATCGAACTGATCTTACTTTTGGTCTTAGTTTTAAAAATGAATTTTAATTAAAAACCTTGCCCTTAGGGCAAGGTTTTACTTTATAGTTATTTCAGTTTGAAGGGGAATTAATTGATATAACTTTTCAATAGCTTCTGCCTCCAGTCGAATGCATCCAGCTGATTCTTGTTCTGTAATCGAGGTTGGACTACTAGTTCCATGGATTCCATAACTTCCTCCTAGAGTCCAGAGATCAATTCCGATCCAGTAATCGCCAAAATCTTCTCTCTGTTCTCCTCCTGTAATAGGAAATTTATTCTTGATTCTAAAATTACCCATGGGGGTAGGACTTTCTTGAGCTCCAATCCCGATGGGATAGCTAGCTATTATTTCTGCTCCTTGTTTGAGGTGGAGTTGCTGTTCATCTGTAGCGATCAGTAAACGATATGGTTTAAATGGAAGATTATAATCGTCAGTTGGCTTGAGGTTAGGCTTAAAACTTGCTTCAACTAAATTTATTAAGTCAGCTGTATCTTTAGTCTGCTGAGGATTGTAATACCAACCGCCTTGCTGATCTAATTCGGTACTGACCCGTCTGCTATTGGAAACTGATTCAGTAGGTAAAGTTAGCAGGTAATCACCTACCAATTGATTGAGTTTGGTAGGTAAGTGATGATTATCTTGTAAGTAGAGCAGTAAAGCTGTTCTAATCTTAGTTAACTGTTGCTGGGGAGTTATTATAGTTTCTTTTTCTGTAGGCTGTTGGCCCGTGAATTGCTGTAAGTAATCATCTATTTGATTAAATTGTTCTTGATCTTGATTAGAAGTTACTCGATTATCGTAAGTAGTTGGCTGATAGTAGGTTGAAATTAGAAGTAAGAGTAAGAATAGAAAGATAAGGCTGAGAATGATCAATATTCTTTTTAAATTAGTGGTTGAAAAAAGTGATGAATTCATAATTCTCCTCCAGGTTTAAAGTTTACTATTAGTATTGTTAAGTTAAGGTTATGATAGTCTGTAAACTTTTAACATTCATTTTTAACAGGGATTAAAGGAATTATGTATAATATAAATAATTGAGAGATAATTAACAGTTCTGACTAATGCTTTCCAATTTGGGTTCTAATTGTAGGAAAGGAGATAGCTAGTGAGGAAATTACAGATTCTTTGTTTTTTATTAATCTTGCTTACAAGACCAGTGTATAGTCAGCAAGGGGATTTTGAAGTAGGAGGAGGATTCAGTTATAATACCTTTGCTTTAGATGAACTGAATGAGCATTTATGGCAGAGGAATTATTATTTAAATTATGATCGTTTTTCTGCTGAACCTTATCAAAATTTAAAAAGTTTCGATTCAGAGGTAGGTTATTTTTTACAAGCGAGATACTGGTTAACAGATAATTTGGCCATAGGGGGAGAAGTAGAAAAGTTTAATTTATTAACAGATTATAAATTAAATTATACTAACCTTCAGTATTTAGAAAGTTACGAATTAGAATTAACAGGGGTTTTAGGAATAATTGATTATCAGCTAGAACAGGAAGGGTCAAAGTTGGTCCTCAGATTAGCTCTCGGCTATTATTCAAGTTTATTTGCTTGGCAAAAGTACATAAAATTTTATGATGATCCAGAAGGGAATTATGCAGAAGATAATACAACTGGAATTTATCAAGGAGGTACTCTAGGTGGTAAGTTGGGAACCGAGCTTTTTTTTCCTGTGATGACTGGAATTGATGGTAGAGTAGGGCTTAATTATCGCCATGTCTTCTTTGAGCAATTAGTAGAAAAGGGTCAACCCTTCTATAGCGAGTATGGAGATGATATGGCTGGGGATGAATTCGATTTCAGCGGCTTAGAGCTTCGGGGTGGCTTAGATATTAAATTTTAAAAGGAGCAACCAGATGAAGAAACTAATCTTAATCTTGATCATTATGATAACTGCAACAGGCTGTAGTACAGATAGCTCTTACCATGATGGTAACTTAGGTTATCTGACTATTGTTAATACTGAGATTGAAGAAAAATTTAATTTACCAGCTAGTACAACTAGTTTAGAAGTACAAACAGAAGATTACATACCACAGAAATTATTAGTTAAATTTACGGATGAAACTATTAAACAGAAATTGTTAGAGAAATATGGATTAAATCTGGAAGATGAGTTGGTGGGACTAGAGGTCAGCTTAGTAGCTGGAGCAGAAGCTGGGAAATTAGAAGAGTTAGCAGCAGAGTTAAATAAGCACAAAGGAGTAGAGTTTGCGGAGTTGAATCGGCAGATGAGGACATTGGAGACAGCATTTCATCCAATTGATCAAGATTATGACAAGCAGTGGCATTATTCTGCGATCAGCTTACCAGAGGCGTGGCAAAAGAGTACAGGAGGTGAGGGTGTAACTGTGGCTGTGGTTGATACAGGAGTTGATATAGAACATACTGACTTGAAGAACCAAGAAATTAAATTGTTAGCTAAGGAGAAGTATGAAGAAAAAGGCTTACCTAGTTCTATAACTGATCGAAATGGACATGGAACCCATGTAGCAGGTACTATCGGGGCAGTAGCAAATAATCAAGGTGGAAAAGTTGTAGGAGTAAATTGGGATGTGACATTATTTCCAATTAGAGTTTTTGGGGGAGAGCTTGGGTCAAATTCAGGTTCTTATAAGCTTGTAGCAGAAGCAATTAAATTAGCAGTAGATTATGAATCAGATATTATCAATTTAAGTTTGGGTTCTCCCTTTCCTTCTGCAACTGTCAAGAAAGCGATAGATTATGCCCACCAGCAGGATGTGACTGTGATTGCAGCTGCAGGTAATGGAGGTAATGATAAGATTGGTGATCCAGACTTGCTCTATCCTGCTCAGTTTGAAACGGTGATTTCTGTGGGAGCAGTCGATTATAACTTAGAGTTGGCCCGCTTTTCTAATTATGGACGGGAGCTTGATTTTGTAGCACCAGGTCAGCATATTTATTCTACGGTTCCTTATGGCAGATACCGGGATTCATATCTTGAAGAAGTAATAGAAGGTGAACATGTTAGACTTAGTGGAACTTCAATGGCAGCTCCCCATGTAGCAGGAGTGGCAGCATTACTGTTAGCTGAAGAGCCTGATTTAACGCCTGCTCAAATTAAAGAACGTTTACAAAGAACAGCACAAGACTTGGGGGCTGAAGATGTAGGGCGAGGCTGGGACTTCAAATATGGCTATGGCCTGATCAATGCTCATGCAGCAGTCACTAATGCTCAAATCGGACAAGCTGTCGTCTTTGCGGGGAAGAAAGATGGTAATCAGATCAAGTTGAAGAGTCAATTAGCAGAAGTGAGTGAGGATGGATTTTATCAATTAAAAGAGGTCGAAGCGGGTGAGTGGCATCTGTATGCTTGGATCGATCTGACAGGTAGTGATAATAAGATAGAGCAAGGTGATTACTTTGGTAAGACAGCTCATTCGGTAGGAGCAGGATTGAATGTTGATTTTGATTTGGAGTTGTTGACGGATGACGTTGAGTGGAAAATTAACAATTGACAATGTACAATGTACAATTAAAAATCAATGAATAGGTAAAAGCATTGAATATTTAATAATTAATGTTGAATAATTGAAAAGAGCAATAAATAATTAGATATTAATTACAATTATGTGTAACTTTTGCTTAGAACCATGAGGGAGATTTCTCGTTCTGAAAGATTTTTTCTGAGCTTCTAA
>NZ_JALKBX010000036.1 GCF_023227745.1 Natroniella acetigena
ACACCGTACTGGCTAAAACAGCATGGATAGGATTTCCACCTATTGTTTATTGCATCTACAAGGCACACATCAAAAAAAGAAAGGAATTAATCCCTTTCTTTTCAAGCAACTTCTATTCTTTTAACAACAATGTTCACACAACATAATCACTTCACTATTTTTATTAAATACCTCTTTATCTAAGACTTGATTAACCAATTGATAATCATTGCAAACCTCATAACTGCAGCAGACATCACAAATATAATTATCAACAATTTTACAATAGATATACTCATCATGCTCTCCACTATGACAACTACAGAATGAACAGTCAATCTTTGCTTTTTTAGCACCTTCACCTGATAATTTAATCCCTTGATCTTCATTCTTGAGCTTAAGTAATAACTTACTGACTTCTTTATTATATTTCATCCAGAAGTTAGCCCCCTATTATTAAAATTTAATTACTTGACTTCAACTCTTACCACTGAAGTTGCTCCCTGATTAATCCTTTTACTTCAATTAATAAATCCTCAAACTGATACTCTTCCACATCAAACCAATGGATACTATCATCCCTTTTAAACCAAGTAAATTGTCGCTTAGCAAAGTGGCGAGTATCTCGTTTAATCAACCGAATTGCCTCTTCCAAATCATACTCACCATCAAAATGACCAATCAATTCTTTATAACCTAACCCTTGCATTGAGACCAACTCACGATCATACCCCTGCTGATATAATTCTCTAACCTCCTCGACTAATCCTTCTTTAATCATTAAATCAACCCGTTGATTAATCCGTTGATATAAATTTTCCCGCTCCCGCCTTAAACCCACCTTAACTGCTTGATAACGGGGGGGTCTCTTCTTCGCTTCTTCTTTAAAATATGTAATCGTCTGTCCTGTCTGCTGATAGACCTCAATCCCTCTAATCACCCGTCGCAGATCATTAGGATGGAGTTTCTCAGCCAAAGCAGGATCAACTTCTGCTAACTTATTATGAACATGCTCAGTTCCTTCTTTCTCTGCTTCCTTTTCTAATCGTTCTCTCAATTCCCAATCAGTCTCCATCTCTGGAAATAAAAATCCTTCTATCACTGCCTTGACATACAATCCTGTTCCACCAACTAACATTGGCAGTTTACCCCGTTGATAGATCTTTGGAATTAACTGATCGACCCGCTCTTGAAAATCAGCTACACTGAATTCCTGATCCGGATCAACTATATCAATTAAATGATGAGGCACTATCTCTTGTTCTTCAGGGCCAACTTTAGCTGTACCGATATCCATACCTCGATAAATCTGCATCGAATCTGCTGAAATAATCTCTCCTTCTAACTGCTGGGCCAACGCCAAAGAAAGTTTAGTCTTTCCTACTGCAGTTGGCCCGACTAATGCTACTAGTGGTTCATTCATCCTATCCCCCCTTTAAAAGCAATGAATAGTGAATAATTAATATTTAATAGTTAAAACCTTAAAAAATTGATAGTTATATAATTTACCAATTAAATGCATATCGTCAATTGTCCATTTGTTTTAAGATCTTGACTTTGCTCTTCCACTATTCATTATTCAATATTAAATGTTAATTGCTCTTATCTATCTTCTCTTGAATTTTTTTTCTAGCTCCCGTCGGGATAAATGCATCATCACCGGTCTCCCATGTGGACAGGTCTGAACTTGATACCCTTCAATATCAGCTAATAAACTACTCATCTCTTTAACTGATAACTTAGTCTTGGCCTTAATTGCAGCTTTACAGGAAATCATAACCAATACCTTTTTAGCAAAATGGTGCTCCTCTTTAAAATCAAGCTCCTTTATTAGTTTGTAAATAGTATCCAAAATCAATTCCTGATCATCCAATTTATATAATTGAACCGGCACCCCTTGAATGAGATAGCTATTACCTCCAAACTCTTCTAACAAGAACCCGCAGTTAGCTAACTGCTCCTCTTTTTCTGCTAACAATTGGGCTTCTTGATGGGTTAAGTCCAGCTTCAGAGGAAGCAATAACTCTTGAATTTTGACCTGCTCTTCCTTATATTTCTGCAATAACTGCTGATAAATAACCCGTTCATGAGCAGCATGTTGATCGATAATATACATCCCATCCAATCCTTGAGCAATAATATAACTCTGATGGATCTGACCGATTGGAACCAAGCTTAAATCTTCTTCATTATATTGCCTACTCTCTTCTTGAACCTGATCTACCTTAGAGTCTTCAACCCCACCAAACAACCGCTCTATCTTTTTGGCCCTAACCTCTTTGCTATCCTGCTTAGTCTGTTGGGTATACTTGGGCATTTGTTTGCTTTTCGACTCATTTTTCTTTTTCTTCTCTGTTTGCTTAGAGCCTGTAGTTAGATTTAAATTCTTTTGCTGATAATCCTGCTTCTTGGACCCTTTTTTTACTTCATCTTTCTGCTTGCTTTTCTCTTCTAATTCTATTTTAGGAATCAAGTCACTATTCTTAATTGCTTTAGTTACAGCTTCCTTAACCACTTTATAAACTATATTACCCCGACTGAACTTGGCTTCCAGCTTGGTCGGGTGGACATTGACATCAACTAAAATCGGATTCAACTTTAATTTTAAGACCACAATTGGATGGCGATTAATAGTCAATAAGGTATGATACGCTTCTTCAACTGCTTTACTCATCAATCCACTCTTAATAAACCGATCATTCACAAAATAAGACTGATGCTTACGAGAAGAACGAGTAGTTGTCGGCTTAGCAATAAAACCTGTTAATTCCATATAATCCTGTTGATAATCAACCTCAAGCATATCCTTAGCAGCTTCTCGACCATAAATATTAAAGATTACATCTAATAAGTTACCATTACCTGTTGTCTCTAAGATCTGACGCCCATTATGCTCTAATCTAAAGCTAATGGCAGGATAGGCCAAGCTCAGTCGATTTATAATATCACTAATATGCCCAATCTCAGTTGAGGTCTGGCGTAGGTATTTATAGCGAACTGGAGTATTGAAAAAGAGATCCTTAACAAGAATATTAGTACCTACTTGGCAGCCACAGCTTTCTTCCTTCTCAATTTCTCCTCCGACCAATCGTAATTTGATTCCACTTAAACTATCCTCTCTTTTAGTCGTTAGCTTCAATCGAGAAACAGCAGCAATACTCGATAATGCCTCACCCCTAAAACCCAATGTCCGCAGGGCAAAGAGATCATTAGCTTCTTTAACCTTACTGGTTGCATGGCGTTCAAAAGCCAACTTAGCATCCTCTGCTACCATTCCTTCTCCATTATCAAGTACCTGGATTAATTTCTTTCCGCCATCTTCAACCTTGACCTTGATTCTAGTACTGCCTGCATCAATCGAATTTTCAACCAATTCCTTAACTACAGAAGCTGGTCGTTCTATTACTTCTCCAGCAGCAATCTTATTAGCTACCTCTTCACTTAGCAACTCTATTTTACCCACATTAATCACTCCCTATAAGCGGAGTTAAATTGATCTTGTAATTTTTCCTGAGCCTTCTGTTTTAATTGATGTAGTTGATTCATTGCCTCTAGAGGAGTCATCGACATAATATCAAGCTGACTCAACTCTTTGACCAATTGATCATTAGCTGGACTGAATAGTGGCATCTGAGTTACCTTCTCTTTAACCTCTTCTTTTGGCTCTTTTGGTTTTTGGTGTTGATAACTTGCTTCTTGCCCTTCAGTTGCCAGTTCAATCGTCTCTGCTTCATCTTCCTCTAACTGGGCCAAGATTACCTTCGAGCGTTCAATCACCTGCTTAGGAATCCCAGCTCGTTTAGCAACCTCAATCCCATAACTTTGGTCAGCACCGCCAGGTATGATCTTACGTAAAAAGACAACTTCTTCTCCCTCTTCTTGGACTGCTACATTATAATTTTTAACTCCTGGTAATTTATCTTCAAGCTCTGTCAACTCATGATAATGAGTAGCAAATAAACTCTTGGCCCCAATCTTGTCCAGATTACTGATATACTCAATCACTGCCCAAGCAATACTCAAGCCATCATACGTACTCGTCCCACGTCCAACCTCATCTAAAATGATCAAACTTTGGGTAGTAGCATTATTTAAAATATTAGCTACCTCATTCATTTCAACCATAAAGGTACTCTGCCCTGTCGTCAAATCATCTGATGCTCCTACCCGAGTAAAGATCCGGTCGACAATCCCAATCTTCGCTTTCTTAGCGGGAACAAAGCTACCAATCTGGGCCAACAGACTGATTAATGCCACTTGACGCATATAAGTCGACTTCCCTGACATATTTGGCCCGGTAATAATTGAGAAGCGCTCCTCTCCTCCATCCAAATATGTATCATTAGGAACAAAGACCTCTTCATCCATCATCTGTTCTACAACTGGATGGCGCCCTTTAGCAACCTCAATCTCTTCACTGGTCGTCACAGTCGGCTTGGCATAATCATTATTTAAAGCTACCTCCGCTAAAGAAACTAAAGCATCCAGTTGGGCTAATATATTAGCAGACTGTTGAATTCGTTCTGTCTGCTCACTTACCTCATCTCTAACTGCAACAAATAACTTATATTCTAACTCCTTACTCTTCTCTTCAGCACCTAAAATAACTGACTCCTTCTCCTTTAACTCAGGAGTAATATATCGTTCACTATTACTTAATGTCTGTTTCCGTACATAATCATCAGGAACAGCATCAAGATTGGCTTTAGTCACCTCGATATAATAACCGTGTACCTTATTATGACCAACCTTTAAGGAACTAATCCCCGTTCTTTCCCGTTCCTGTTCCTGTAAGCTGACAATCCAATCCTTACCATTGGTCATCGCCTCTAACAACTGATCAAGCTCCTCGTCATAACCATGTTTAATAATTTCACCTTCAGTTATAGTCGTCGGAGGTTCTTCCTTAATCGCAGAAGAAATCAACACAGTCACATCTTCTAATCGATCCAAATTATCCTCTAAAAGAACCAACTTAGTACTACTAAATTGAGCTAACAACTCCTTGAGATCTGGAATTACAGCTAGTGAATTTCTTAAAGCGATCAGATCGCGAGCATTAGCAGAACCATAAACCACCTTGCCAATCAGACGTTCAATATCATAGACTTGATCTAATAACTCCTTTAATTCCTCTTTTAAAAAGATATTACCTGCAATCTCTTCTACTGCATCTAGACGTTGGTTGATCTCCTCTACTTCCAATAACGGCTGTTCAATCCAGCGCCGTAAGGTCCTGCCCCCCATCGCTGTCACCGTTTGATCTAATACCCAGAGCAGACTTCCTTTCCGACTCTTATCTCGCATCGTCTCCACTAATTCCAAATTTCTTCTTGTATTAGCATCTAAGACCATATAATCAGTTGTAGAATAGGTAGCTAACCGATTAAGATGCTTCAAACTCCTTTTTTGAGTCTCTATTAAAAAGTTCAAAACTGCCCCTGCTGCCTTAATTGCTAAAGGAAGATCTTCACAACCAAATCCATCTAAAGAAATAGTTTCGAAATGGTCGGTCAATAATTCATAGGCTCGATCATAGCTAAAACTATCAGCTATCTTGGTCTTGATTGGATCGATTTGAGCTGCCATAAACTCCATAATCTGTTGATTCTTCTCTACTCCCTGATCGAGCAAGACTTCCGCTGGATTGATCCGTGATAATTCATCGATCACCTTCTCCTGCGGGCCAACCCCATCTAGTTGAGTCACAACAAACTCCCCAGTTGAAACATCCACTACAGAGAAGCCATACCCCTCAGCTCCACTTACAACCGAGACCAAATAATTATTATCTTTATCCTCTAACATATTATTATTGACCACAGTCCCTGGAGTAATCACTCGCACAACTTCCCGCTTGACTAAACCACTCGTCTCACTTAGATCTTCTACCTGCTCACAGATAGCTACTCGATAACCTTTATCTATCAATTGAGCAATATAAGATTCAGCAGAATGGCAAGGTACCCCTGCCATTGGAATCTTATCTCCTTTTCCTTTATTACGAGCAGTTAAAGTCAACTCTAACTCCCGAGCTGCAACCTTGGCATCATCATTAAACATCTCATAAAAATCACCTAGTCTAAAGAATAAAATTGCATCCTGGTACTCATCTTTAATTGAATAATACTGCTGCATCATTGGAGTCAATTTAGCCATACTCCCACCTCCTAGTTTATTGATATAATGTGTCAGTGTCTGTGTCTGTAGTCTGTCAAAATCAAACCCTTTAACCCCTGACATAGGGTTTTGAAGTTTAATTTTTTACTAACACGGATTACACACACTGACACATAATTGTAATTAAGCTTCACTTTCTAATCACTAATCACTAATCACTAGTAACTAGTTACTAATCATTAACAACCGCACACGGGCCAACTTGACACTTCCCACAGACATCAAATAAACCTTCCAAGCCTTTATCATTCATCAATTGAGCATTTTCCAAACATCTTTGATAGCAAAGCTGCCTATCAAACCCCTCTTCAGTCAAAGCTCCTATAGGACAGTTTTTAATACAGACCTGACAACTACCATCCTGATAGTATAGACAAGGTTGACCTTTAAAATCACTTGATGGAGTTAAAGCCTTATCAATTACAATACTACCATAGCGACCAGCACTACCTTGCTCAGTAATCAACATTCGATTTAAACCAAATTCACCTAAGCCACTTATCTTGGCTGCACTCCGCTGTGACCAAAAACTGATCAATCTTTCTTGATCAAAGTTATATGTAGGTAACTCCCAAGCCGATTTAATCCCTTCTTCAGCCAAAAAAGAAGATAACTCTCGGCAGATCTGATCAATTAATTGATTAGTCTCTTGATAAGCCACTGCCCACTGCTGTACAGTATAATTAGCTTGCTGTCGATTACTCTTAACTACCTCCCTAGCAAAAGGTATAAAGAAAGAAATCACCGTTTCAGCTGCCGGCAAAATATCAGTTGGCAACTTATGCTCTAGAGCAACTATCTCTTTTAACTGCTCAAATCTTTTATCCTTAGCATCAGCAAAACCAACTATCGGCTCTCTATACTCTGTTTTTATCTTCGTCTTACTATCAGTTACTATACCTTTAATCAATTGAATTATTCCTTCTTTTTCCACTTTTCTCACCAACTTTTAAAAAATATTACATTCTGATTGACTAACTTAATTCAAATAATCATTATACCACAATTTAGATAAAATTTAAAATAGCTCGGATCAATTATAAACTTAATTGATATAATGTGTAACTTTTCATTCGTGATAATCGAGGTACGTTTTAACGTGTCTCTACATTTCAATTAAAAAACAATTTTTATTTTTACATCCAAGCTACAGCGCCCTGAGTTAAGTGCTTCTGCTGAACGAAGAAATACTCTTGGGGTGGTTGAAACCTGTGGCTCTTACTCCTAATAAATTAATTTTATTTAAACGACCGCCATATGTTAAAACATATGGCGGTCGTTATTTGATTTTATGTTTTTAACGATTTTACTGACACGGATTACGGATACTGACACATTATTACAATTACATCTTTCTTCTATATCTAATACAAAAAACCTCTAAGTCAGCTGACTTAGAGGTTTTTTTCAATTAGCAACAACCTGCTTCACAATCTGGACCGCACTCTTCACCTTGAATAGCAGCACTGATCACTTGATTAACCGTCTGCATTACTTTACCAAACTTCTGTTGTGCTTCCATGTATTCTTTAACATGTTCATTCTGTTGCATCTTAGCTTGAATTCCTTGTAACTCCTTTTTCAACTCATCTGAAATCTGCTGACCATTACGTTGGGCCATTTGAGCTTTACGTTGTTTAGTTTGAAATTCTTGTAAGATTTCTTGAGCAGCTTCATCAGCTTCCATAGCTTCTTCTGCAGTTTTCATCTCAGAAAACTCTTGTGACTCTACAATAGCATCGCCCAATTCTTGGGCTTTTTCCATAATAGACATAATAAAAATCCCCCTTAGCACTTAAATTCAATTTATCTTAACCTTGTTGTGGTTGTTGTTGACCTTGAATAGCATTAGAAATAACTTCGTTAACTTGCTCCATTACTCCATTAAATTCCTGCTGTGCTTCCATATATCCTTTAATCTTTTCATTCTGCTGCATTTTAGCTTGTAACCCTTGAATTTCTTGTTGCATATCTTCAGTTACTCCTTGACCGTTCATTTGGGCCATTTGTGCTGTCTTTTGCTTAGATTGAAATTCTTGTAAAATTTCTTGAGCAGCTTCATCAGCTTGCATCTCTTCTTCAGCAGCTTTTAAATCATCATACTCACTAGATTCTACAATTACTTCTCCTAATTCTTCAGCTTTCTCTCTAATTGACATAAAATTAAAATCCCCCTTAAAATTTAAAAGACTTCCACTAAACCAAATCACCAAATAATGTCCAACTCTGTACTCTGTTTATTTTAACATTAATTAGCTCCCCTGTCAAATCACGGTCTGATTCAAAGATAACTATTTTATTTGACCGTGTTCTTCCGGTTAATTTATTAGGATCTTTTTTACTCTCTCCTTCTACTAATACTTCAACAACTCTACCCTCTAAAGGCTTATTCTTCTCTAAGCTGATATCACTTTGGATCTCCATTAAGCGCTGTAACCTCTCCTTTTTAACCTCATCAGAAACCTGCCCTTCATATTCTGCAGCTGGAGTACCTGTTCTCTTAGAATAAAGAAAGCTATACGCCATATCAAATTTTACCTTTTTAAATAAATCAAGAGTCTTCTCAAAATCTTCTTCACTCTCCCCTGGAAAACCTACAATAACATCTGTTGTTATCGCAGCATCAGGATTATTTATTCTAATATTTTCTATCAATCTTAAATATTCCTCTGTTGTGTAATTTCTATTCATCTTTTTAAGAATTTTATTACTTCCTGCTTGAACTGGCAGATGAAAATGATTACATACCTTGTCCAATTGACTGATAGTTTCAACTAATTTATCACTAAAATCCCTCGGATGAGAGGTCATATAACGAATCCTTGCCAAATCTTCAACTTGATCAACCTCAATCAATAAATCAGCAAAATCAATTTTTTCTTCAAAATCTTTCCCATAAGAATTTACATTCTGACCGAGTAAGGTCACTTCCTTGACCCCATCTGCTACCAAATCTTTAATCTCATTAACTATATTTTCGACCGGGCGACTCTTCTCCCTGCCCCTAACATGAGGTACAATACAATATGTACAGAAATTATCACACCCATAAATAATCGTAACAAAAGCTTTATGATCATCCTTTCTTTGCACCGGCATCTCTGGAATCAACTCTTTAGATTCTTCCCAGACCTTAACTAAAGGATTCTTATCCTCCTTAGCCACCTTCAATAATTCAGGGAATTGGTGAATATTATGAGTTCCAAAGACAATATCAACATGGCGATACTTCTCCTTAATCTCCTGAACTACCTCCTCTTGTTGCATCATACAGCCACAGATACCTATAATTAAGTCTGGGTTCTCTCTTTTTAGACTTTTAAGTTGGCCCACCTTACCATAAACCTTTAATTCAGCATTTTCTCGTACACAGCATGTATTTAAAATAATTATATCAGCATCTTCTAATTCTTCGGTTGGTTGATACCCCTCATCTTCTAATACTCCTGCCAGCTTTTCTGAATCATGTTCATTCATTTGGCAACCGTAGGTAATCAGATGCATGAGTTTTTGTTCTTTCTCTTTATTCTCTATCATTTATGTACTCCTCCTCAGTTTCATTTTTAAGTTCAACAACTATTATAACACAAAAATGTATATTTAAAAGGAATAACTATAAAGAAGGAGACTAAATTACCTCTTTTATTATATCATGTCCGAGAAAAAACTGTATAATTAATTATAACCTATCTATCCTTCTAGCATATAGCTAGGCAATTCTTTTCAAATTGCAACAAGTCACACGCAAGCTTGAGTGGATTCCTCATTCCTAGAAACGAGCCTATTTCTGCTTAATATCAAGTATTAAGTAAGAAATGAGATCTTACAGTTTCTCTCCTAATCAAAGACTAGTCGTGGCAAAAGAGCTTCCAGAGGCTTAGAATCCTGTACGCCGGTACTGGCGATTAAGGTTTTCTGATAAATTGAATATTTTACCTACGTGTCTTAACAGACACTTCGTAATAAATTCGCAACAGAGGAGCTTGGTTATCTCTTTAATTCCTGTTGCGGTACTTTTTACATGATTGGTTTTTGAATTTTAAAACCATGAATCCCTATATATTCAGTTGTAGATTTATCACGTCAAGCTTTGCCTGTAAGAAGATTTACCTTAACTATTTTTAGCATATCACATTTTATATAGACCTGCCAATCCTGCTTTTTCTTTCATCTTATCATAAAAAATGTACAATTATTTATATGCTCACAATCAGCCATCTTAAACAGCATGTCCATAAAATCAATTTATTATTATTCACAAATTATAACTTTAAAAGTTAATTCTAAATTAGGAGAAAAAATAAGATTCAATTCAAAAGTCGGAAAGTCTGTAGTAGTTTTAGGAGTAAAAGTAAGCTCAAAAGCAATATCTTTTTCATACAAGATCAAAATCAAGGTTGAAAATTCTTTAGCTGTTAATTTCTCCTTGTTCAAAACTTTTCGAAATAAACTGATTTTAAAAATCTGATCTAAAAACTCCATTCTTACTACCTCCTATTATAGTATATGACCTCTAAAAAAATTAGTGAAATATATTTTCTGATAAACTAGATAGTACAAAAATATTTTTTTCTTTATCGACTACTAAAGAGTAACTTTAATTTACCGAAGTAATAGATCAAAAAAAGGATTAAGTCTTTTAAAAGACTTAATCCCTTTTTTATTAATAGTAGCTAACTCCTAAAACCAACAAAATCAAAATTAAGAAGATAACAAATACTCCATGTCCATGCTTACCACGGAAAAACTCTAACGATTCAGACATTATACTCCCCCCTTTCTTTTCACAATATATTAAATTGGTTATAAAACTGTTAAAATCAATAAGAAAATCCTAATACTAATAAAATTAAAACTAAAAACACAACAAACTCTGAGCCAAACCTACGTCTTCTTCGTCTAGGATTACCAGAAGCTTCAGGTGCTCCCATTGATCTTCCTCCTTTCTAACACAAATTTACTATATTATATTCAATCTAAGTCTAAATGTTAAAATTTTACTTAAATTAAACTATATTCTAAGTATAAAATCACCTTTAGTAATAATCTAAGGCTTAGTTCAAGATTAAATAAACCTCTTAAAAAAACTTTAAAAAACATAATTCCCTAAACAAAAATAAAAACTGCCTAATGGCAGTTGAAAATAATTACTATCTTCAATTTATTATTGCAATTGAGGTTTTTCAATAATTAATAATGGACACGAACCAACCAAAACTTTATACTTTGATCACTCCAGCCCAGATCCCAAGGAACCCTATGGCGATCTACATTATGAGAATTAACCAAAGCATATCCTTTAGAATCCATTCCCGTTACAACTGATATATGATCCACCGTTCCCCCTTTTTCATAAGCAATATAATCCCCTGGTAATAATTTATAAGAAGCTTCCAATACCTGTTCATAACCACCACGAGCAATTCTACTTGCTCTCCCACTATAAATCATATACTGGTTGAAAGCATGAGCATTGACCCACGCCCTACTTCCTGCTCCACGTTCATACCTCCAAGTACCATCCTTAGGAAAGCCTCCACCTTCATGTAACATTTGAGAAGCAAAATTGGCACAATCTCCCCCTAAGGGATTATAATTTCTATATTCAGGATTATACTGAAATTCATATTCAGGTAAGCTAGCAGCACCTGAATATCGCTCTACATAGTCTACTGCTTCCCTTCTCCTTTGATTAAGCTCTGATAAATCTTTCGGTTCACCTGCAAGAATCAGATCTTTAATCTCCTGATTTTTAACCTGATCTAACTCTAAAGAATCTGCGAAAGGATCTTTATACCATTCCCTTGTAATAACCCATCTCTCGTCCCGAGGCATCAGATCAAGTGAATGATACGTTCCAATTCTGAAAGAATTAGGAGTTGACAATAAATCCTGATAAACATATTTATATTCTGTAGAAACCAATAAATTTAATGAATATCCATCATCTTTCTTACTAGCACGCCTGACAACAATTTCGGAATTAATCCCTGTAAAATCAACCCCTTGTTTATCCGACCATTTATGTAAATATCTCATTTTTTTGAGTTCATGTTCATAAGCCCATAAACTATATCTAATTTCTCCATCATATAAGCTCTTTAACAGAGAGCGATCTTCTCCTAATAAAGCACTATTGCGATCATCGAACATTTCTTGAACCTTTAAAACTAACATATCATTTGAACTTTCATCCATTACTGCAATAGAACCTTCCTTAGCTGAATTCCAAAAATAAACCCCTAATCCAGAACCTATTAAAAAACCCACCGCCAGAAATATCACTATACTTTTTTTCAATTTAATTATAATAACTATATTCCCCTCCAAAATATATTCATATTATTATATGTATTAAATCTAATAACTATTCACTGAGTCATGCTACTCAAACTACTTTTTCTTATCATTTTATGAAATATTGAACAGGAATTAGCATAATTTTATTTAATTATAATATTAATACAGATAAAAAGGAGGTTACTAATGCCAAAAATAGACAAGTTAATTGAGGACTTGAAACAAAATCCTTTCTTAGATTTAGAAAAATTAGCTAAAAAATATGACCTAACAACTGAAGAACTAAAAAAGAACGATGAATATGGCTTTATCATAAATGCAATTAGGGATATAGCCATTGAACAATTAATGGACTTAGCAGAGAAACATAACTTTGAATTTGATTGGTCAGAGCTAGAAAGAATCGACGTTTATTATAAGGTCAATAAGTTAATTACTGATGAAAACCTAATGGATTATATTAATGCTGGTGGAGAAATAATCTGGGATGGCAATGGTTGGTTAGCAACTACAGCTAGAGAACATATTACACAGGAGACTCGTTATATTATAACAGAACTCAATAAGCTCTGTTATAATAATGAAAATTTTACTATAGAAGAATTTAATAATAGATTTAGTTACGGATATTAAATACTCTTTTCTAAATTATAGTCCGAAGTTATATAACTTCGGACTATAATTTATATTCAGTATAAGAAATTATTTTTGCTAGAATACATAATACTCAATATTATATTAATTATTAAACCAACTAAATTTATCTCTTTAAACTTCAGGGACACAAATTATATCTCCAACTCCTAAATTTGTTGGATCTACACCTGGATTAAGCATTCTTAATCTATCAACTGTAGTATTAAGTCTTCTTGCTATCAAATATAAGGTGTCTCCTGGCTGAACCCTATATGCTCTACTTCCTGGTGGACAAGGTGGATCAACTGAACTCCCACTGTTATAATACCTTGGTGGTCTAGGTCTACGTCTTCTACGTCTACGTCTTCTACGTCGACGCCTTGGCGGTCTAAGATAATCTCCCATCAACTCACTCCTTTCTTGATAATCTTACCATATTATATTCAAAAAAAGAATATTATGTTAATCAACAAGAGAATAAAATGACCTCCGAGCATAGTCTAAGGCTGAAATTAAGTTCTAAAAGTTCTTTAATTACCCACTACTTACTACAGACTTCTTAAACTTAATTACAATATTGTGGCACTAAAAGTGCCACAAAGCTGTGAGTCATGAGTCGTGTGTCGTGAGCTAAGATCAAAATAATAAAGTCAAATTCAAAACAAGGTTTAAGCCTACAGTATTAAGGGATGATATGATTTTAGATTTTAGTTTTAAAGGGTTTGGTTTTGGCTCATGGCTCAAAAAAGCTCACGACTCATAGCTAGCGTCACAAAAGTGACGCTTAATATCAATTCAGTTCTTTATCGCAACCTTTTAGAAGTTGCACTAATCAATAACTTAAATGAGCTAATTAACAATCTGATGTCACACCACAAAAAAGAAGAATAGTAGAAAGCCTTTATTATCAAATCCATTCTAATCGATTATCAAAAACAAAAAGAACGGTTAGTCTAAAATACTGAAAGTTTCTTAGCGGACCAACAAGCAAATAACGCTTTATTAGTAGGTGCAAGTGGAACAGGAAAATCATCTACTATCAAAGCATTACTTAACAAATACGCCAAACAGAGCTTACGCTTAAAAGCTATTATTGAAGGTAGCTTAGAAGTAAAACCTGACAACCTTCTCTTTTATGCTACATCAAATCGCAGAAATTTAATCAAAGAGAAATGGAGCAACCATAACTAAAGTGATTCAGGAGAAATCCACCCTTCAGATGCAAAACAAGAAAAATTAGAAAGAAAACCAATTCAATGGGAAATACAGCAACACGGACACTCTGGTAGAACAGCCCAACAATTTATTAATCATCTCTTAGAAAAAACTAAATAAAAGTTAGCTCTAATCCACCTCTCACTCTTCTTCAGTTGATATTTCTACTTCAGCCTGAGGCTCACCTTCTTTTATTTCCTCTTCAGAAGGCACTTCTTCCACCGGTGGATTTTCCATTATTTCTGTTTCTAATGGTGCTTCTTCTGTCGGTGGATTCTCCAGTACATCTTCAGTTTGTGCTTCTGGTACTTCTTCTCCAGGAGAATCTTCTATTATTTTTACCTCAAGTGACTCTTCTTCTATAGCTGATTCTAAATACCAATAAACTCCAGTATAACCTACAGAAATAAATCCAATAATTACAACTATCATTACCATTAAAGAAAACTTATTTTTAAACATATTTCCCTCCAATCTTAAAATTAAATCTTTAAGTTTAATAATACAATAAAAATGTGATGTTTTTTTAAAGATTAAGCAAAGTTTTTCTAAAAACCACTAAACTTTTCAGTTAAAATTAAAGTTAACTAAAAATAATTCTTTATTACTAAGTTTTGAACTACACACTTATTTTGCTAAATGTTTTTTTATTTAAAACCTTGATATAAGTTGCTTATTGAACCAATCGTTCTAAATAACCGTTTATAATGACTTTTAAAAAGATCTATTTTATGATACAATTACATGAGAAATTTAAAGGAGTGTCTAAAATGCCTACTGTAGAAGAAATATTAAATATTGCAGCCTATGCAGGTAATATCATCTTAAGCAATGGAGCAGAAACTTATCGTGCTGAAGAAACAATTACCCTAATCTGCAAAGCATACGGAATGAAATCTGTCGATAGTTTAGTCACTCCTACTGGTATTTTTATCTCAATTGATAATGGTAAGAACAACTCTAAAACAATCGTAAAAAGAGTGACTAATCGAACCCACAATCTGACTAAAATCAGTAAAATCAATAACTTTTCTCGACAATTGCAAACTGAACCATTAGACTATCAAATAGCTATTAAAAAATTAAATCAGATTAATTATAGAGAAGATGAATATAATTTAATCTTAACTACATTACTTGGCTCTCTAGGAGCGGCAGCATTTGTAATCTTAGTAGAAGCTAATTATATCAATCTGATTCCTGCTTTTTTAGTCAGTCTAAGCTCACAATTTACAATTAAAAAAATAGGTTTTTTGGGAAGCATTAATTTTATCCCTGAAATTATTGCTGGATTGATTGCTGGATTTGTCTCTTCGCTACTGTATCATTTTAAAATAGGTGATACACTTAATGTCATGGTAATCAGCGGTATTTTACCCTTTGTTCCTGGTGTTTCCATTACTAACTCAATTCGTGATGCTATCAACGGAGATCTAATTTCAGCTACTAGTAGAGGAGTAGCAACTATCTTAATTGCTATCAGTCTTGCTATTGGAGTAGCAATCTCATTAGGAGTGTTTATTTAATGACAGTTATTTTAAATTTAATCGCAGCTTTTATAATGGTGTTAGGTTTTGGAATTATATTCCAAGCACCAAAGAGAAGTCTTTACCTATTAGGAGTTACTGGCAGTATTAGTTGGGGTGGGTTCCTTATTGGTCAAAACTTAATTGACAATACTGTCACTTCTGTCTTCATTGCTTCACTAATTATAGGAGTCTGTAGTGAACTTTTTGCCAGATGGATCAAGTTGCCTGCTACAGTATTCATAATTTCTGGTATTCTACCATTGGTTCCAGGTATCCCTGCCTATAACACTATGTTTTTTATCCTTAGAGGAGATTATCTTGAAGGTCTAGAAGCTGGAATTGATACTTTATTAATTGCAGGAGCTATTTCATTTGCTATTGCAATTACTGGAACAGCAGCTAGATACTATAAGAAAAAGAAATAGAACAGAAATTAGAGTCAAAACAAACTTAGTTTAATTACTTTAGTTGGTCCAAACATCTAGCTTAGTCTGTACTAAATAGTTGATTGTACCCTCAGGATATTCCCCTGCTTCATTCTTGCTACCTGCTTCAACTCCAGTTAAAATTTCTAGCCCTTCCTCTACATTAGAGATATTATAAACATGAAATTGCTCGTTTTCTACCGCCTCAACCACTTCATTAGCTAACATTAAATTTTCAATGTTTTGAGTAGGAATTAAAACTCCTTGCTCCCCTGTCAAGCCCTTCAATTTACAAATTCTAAAAAAGCCTTCGATTTTTTTAGTAATACCGCCAACTGGCTGAATCATTCCTTTTTGATTAATTGAGCCTGTTACAGCTAAGCTCTGTCTAATAGGTACTTCTGATAATGCAGATAATAAAGCATATAATTCTGCACTAGAAGCACTATCTCCATCAACTCCAGAGTATAATTGTTCAAAACATAAGCTTGCTGCTAATGATAATGGACTTTTTTGAGCATATTTCTCTCCTAAATAAGCAATTAAGATCATCAGTCCTTTATTATGTATCTTACCGCTTAGTTTACTCTCTCTTTCAATATTGGTAATACCTTTATTTCCTTGATATACAGCTGCAGTAATTTTCATTGGCTTACCAAATGAATAATCTCCTAAATCTATAATAGATAATCCATTAATCTGTCCAACTTCAACTCCTTTTGTTTGTAATAAAATTTTCTCATTGTGATACATTTCTTCTATTCGTTCTTGCTGCTGATTAACTCGATATTTTTGTTGCATCAGTGTTCGATCAATCTCTTCTTTAGTAATTAATTTTTCATCTTCAAGATTGGCCCATGCATCTGCCTCATATAATAAAGAAGATATCATTTCAAAATTGGTTGCTAATTTCTTTTGGTTTCCCGTTAACTGGCCAGCATATTCAATCACCTTTTCTACTGCAGCTCGATTGAGGGGACGCAAACAATTTTCTTGACATTGATAACTAATATATCTAGCTAATTTATAATTATTCTCCAGAGTCCAATCTACCTCTGATTCTAAAATTGCCTTTATTTTAAATAGTTGACTAAAGTTATTATCGTAGTTGTACAATAAATGATAAAGGTTATGATTACCTATTAAAATAATTTTAATATCAACTGGAATCTCTTCTGGTTCTAAGCTTGCCAATGGTACTTTATCATATTCTTCACCTAAATTTCTCATTTTTAGTTTGCCAGTTTTAAGTACCTGTTTAATCAATTTCCATGATTTAAAATTAGCCAATACTTCCTCAGCTTCAAGAATTAAATATCCTCCATTGGCTCGATATAAACTTCCGGCCTTAATCTTTTTAAAATGAGTTACTAGGCTATTACCTTTAGTTTCATACTCTATCTTTCCTAACAAATTATAATAGGTCGGTTCTTCTTCAAAAATTACTGGTTTTCCTCCAGTCTCACTATTATCCACCAATAAATTAACTCCATATTTAACATTAGTACTCCAGCTTTCTTGTTGAGACCCTTTGAATAACTTAATCTGCTCTTCATTTTCTTCTTTAATCTGTTCTAAGCTGTCGATAATATCCTCTCTCATATTTTTTAAATAATAAATTAATTTATCATACTGGTCATATTTCTTTAGTAATGGCTGTAAAAAAGAACTAATACTCTGACGAATAATTTCTCTATCTAACTCTTTTATTTTTTGGTCATATTTTTCGGCTAGCCTTGTTAGTTCTTGTAACCCTTCATTTATTTTTTCTTGCATAATTTTCACTTTCCGATCGACCATTTCTTTCTCTAGAGGAGATAAATTATGATATTTTTCCTCCTCCATTGGACTTCCATCTTCTAACAAAGGAATAATTGCAAAACCTGACTTCTCCTTTTCTAAAATAAAACCTAATTCTTCCGCTTCTGACTCTAATCGGGCCAATAATCGTCCAATTTCTTGTTGATACTCATTCTCTAATTTGCTTTTGCTTTTAATAAATTCTTCATTAAATAAATTCTCACTAATTGCTTGTTCTATATTATTAATAGCTATTTTTAATTCTCTTTTAAATTCCCGACCTAAACCTGCTGCTAAATTACAAGCGATTGGCTGTTGTTGCTCTTCAAAATTATATAAATAACACCAATCATCAGGTTCACCTTCTTGTTTAGCTTCTTCTTTAATCTTCTCAATAATAAAATCAAGTTTTTCCTGCCCTTGAGAAGTAACTACAAAAATATTATAATCATTCTGCTCAACATTCAGACCAAATTCAATTGTTTCTAATGCCCGTTGCTGAACAATTATTTCGCAAGAAGGTTCAAGTTCTTGAGTAGTTTCAAACTCAAATTGCTCTAATGAACACTCTCTTCTTAATTTTTCTTTAGAAACTCTATTTTCACTCATCTAGCTTCCTCCTTTTTACTACATTATATTTAATAAAACTAAGTTGTGATAATTTTATTTCTATATTCGGATCTCATACGTGTTAGCTTAAGAAATATTGTCAGTGTCTGTAAAAACATAAGAGCAAGTTCTTTAAAATTTCTTCTATTAAATAGTTTTGAACTTGCTAATTGCTAATTCCTGATTACTATTGATATTAAATTGACGCACATGATTTATATAAAAACAAGGTGAATATTTGAGTAGCTATAACATAAAAAAAGCTTGAAATGACAATAATAAGATTAGCTTAGCTTTAGTGAGGTGAAAAAAATGGAAACTGATCGTTATAATGCAATAATTGTTGGAGCAGGTCCTGCTGGTTCAGCAGCAGCAATTAGACTGGCTCAAAATGATCTCTCTGTTGCCTTAATAGAACGAGGAGAAAGACCGGGAACTAAAACTATGTTCGGAGGAAGTATCTATGTTGAACCAACTTCTCGGGTCATTCCTGAATTTTGGAAAGATGCTCCTTTGGAAAGACCTCTTGTCACAGATGAATTTTGGCTATTAGATCGTGATTCAGCAGTCAAAGTAGGCTTTACAGGTTTAAAATATAAAAGATCCCCTTACAATAAATTTTCTGCTTTAAGATCAAAGTTTGATCCTTGGTTTGCTCAACAAGCAGTCAACGAAGGTGCTCACCTAATGACAAGTACTCTAGTTACAGATTTGGTTTACGAAAAAACTGGATTATTAAGTAAAAAAGTAGCGGGAGTTAAATTAGACTCAGGAGAAGTTATTCATGCAGATGTAGTCCTACTAGCTGAAGGTGCTAGTGCCAATTTAACTGAAAAAGCTGGATTAAGAGGGGAGATAGAGAAGTCTAGTATGTTTTTATATGCTAAAGAGGAGTTGGCCCTTCCAGCTGAAAAGATCGAAGCACGATTCAATCTTGAACCAGACGAAGGAACAAATGTAGGGATGATCGGTTACCCTACCTCTGGAGTTGCTGGTAAAGGGGGATTATGGACTAACAAAGAATCAATCTCTTTAATTGTTGGAGGATACTTAAATCAAATCATCAAAAAAGGAGTCAATCCCTATCAGATGATCAGTCGCTTTAAAGCCCATCCACTAGTAAGTAGATTAATAAAAGGAGCAGAAACAGTTGCCTATAAATCTAGAATTATTCCAAAAGGAGGTTATGAAAGCCTACCTCAGCTTTATGATGATGGAATTTTAGTTGCTGGTGATGCTGCAGTAATGATCAGTGGACGAAGGGGAACCGATTTAGCAATGCTGACTGGATTATATGCAGCTGATATAATAGCTCAAGCCAGAGCAGCTGAAGATCATACTTCTAGAATATTAAAAGGCTATGAAAAAAAGGTCATGAATAGTTTCTTTATGAAAAATATCAAAAAAGGTAAAGGTGGTCATAAATATCAAAAAGAACATCCCGATACTGATTATTTACTGACCAAAGCAGCAAATGATGCAGCATATAAATTCTTTAAAGTTGGCTCGAAATCGAGTTCAGAAAAAATGAAAAAGATCCGAAAGGAGATTTTAGATATGCAACCTGTTAAAAAAACAGTTAAAGATCTTTATTATGCTTTGCAAGATTGGAGTGTTTTTTAATGCCAAATTTCTTAAAAAATAATCAGTCACCTCTTGAATACGTCACAATTAAAGTTGATGATCAATCTCATATTAACATTAAAGATCAAAAAAAGTGTTTAAATCAATGTGAAAATAAACCATGTACCTACTACTGTCCTACCCGTGTATTTTCCTGGGATGAGCAAAGTAATAAAATAAGAGTTGATTATAGTAGATGCATTGAATGTCTAGCTTGTCCTTTTGGTTGTCCTCTCAACAATATTGACTGGAACTTCCCTAGAGGTAGTTATGGAGTTATTTATCAGCCTAATGGTCAATAAAATCAAATAAATCTGACTTATCTATTCAAAATACAAGGAGCTGAAATAAATGGAACGCAAATATAAATTAATGGTTGGTGTCTTTGCTACAATACCATTTTTAATGGTATTAGGAAATTCAATGCTCATCCCAGAATTTCCTAAAATAAGCTCAGCTTTGAATATTAATCAATTTCAAGTAGGTCTAATGATCACTCTTTTTTCTGCTTCAGCCGGAATCTCAATTCCAGTCTTGGGGTACTTATCTGATAAGTATGGAAGAAAAAAGATATTAATCCCATCTTTAATCACCTATGGTCTAGGAGGGTTAATTTCTGGTTTAGCTGCTGCTTTCCTAAAAGAAGATGGGTATTATATTATTTTAGTTGGTCGAGTCGTCCAAGGAATTGGAGCAGCAGGAACATATCCCATTGTGATTGCTTTAGTAGGAGATATCTTTCAGTCAACCGAACGTAGTGAAGCTTTAGGAATTATCGAAGCTGCTAATGGGCTAGGAAAGGTTCTCAGTCCCATCTTAGGAGCAGCAATTGCTCTAATTGTCTGGCATGCCCTCTTTTTCTCTTATACTATATTAACAATTCCTATCGTATTTGCTGTTTTTTTCATAGTTCAAGAACCCGATAGAGAAGAACAAGAAGATAGTATAAAGAACTATTTGAGCAAAATAAAAGATATCTTTTCAGAAAAGGGAAAGCCACTATTTTTCAGTCTCCTAGCTGGAATTACAATCTTATTTGTCCTATTTGGGGTTTTATCCTTTATCTCTGACTTATTTGAAACTAAATACAATATTACTGGCTTAAAGAAGGGATTATTGATATCATTACCAATCCTATTTATGTCCACTACTGCTTATCTATCTGGACTATACCTTAAAAATAAAGGGAAATATTTCAAACAAACAATGGCACTAGGGTTGCTTATTGATACAATAGCTTTAGCGACTTTACCGTTTCTAGATGGAATAGTCTTATTTGTAGCTTTGCTTGCACTGTTAGGTATTGGTAATGGATTGGTCTTACCAGCCTTGAATACTTTAGTGACCAGTACAGCTTCTAAAGAACAACGCGGAGGAATCACTTCTATTTATGGAAGTTCTAGGTTCTTAGGAGTTGCTTTTGGCCCTCCAGCTTTTAGTTTATTAAATGAAATAAGTACTACAGTTATGTTCATTACAGCTGCAGTAATCAGTCTCATTGTCTCAATTTTAACCTATTTATTTGTTGATGAAAATGTATTATTACCTGATGATATGCAGCAAGGTAATCAACAACAAAATGAGCAAAGTCAAGAGGAAGATAATTAATCTTCCTTTTTCCCCTGTTTTCTAGAATGCTTCTTTGAATAATACCCATAATTATCCTTTTTTTTACTCTCATCTTTCGCTTTTGGATGACTTATGTATAACCCAATCAAGATCACGATAATTCCTCCCCACAACCACAACATCCAATCCCTCCTAACTTAATAATAAATACACTTGATAAAATAACGCCATTAACCCTCCAGCAGTCAACGGGCCGACAGGAATTCCATCCAAAAAGATAATCCCAATAATTGAACCTAAGACTATTCCAACAATCAATTCAGGACTACTATCTAATAAGTTCAGCCCCATTCCATTTACCTTAGTAGCCAAAATTCCACTGATTAAAGCTAATACACCTAAAACTGATTTATAACTTCTAACCATATCAGCAAGTGATATTTCTCCATTTACTATCGGAGCCAATACAGACAACAATAAAAATAATAAGCCTAGTTTAATTCCTCTATTCTCTATTAGCGATAAGACTCCATTTAGTCCACTTAATTTTAGTCCCCCTAACACCAAACTAGCAATAACCAATACAAAAGAACGACCTAACAAACCTACCGCAAAAATAATAAATAGAAAAATATAACTACCTATCACTGCTTTATTCAACTCCTCACTACAACTATCAGTGTACAGTTGACGGTTGACAGTTAAAAACTTTTAAATCTAAAACCAAAATCATTCTAAACCTGTAATTATAATTAACTTAATATCTTAAATACAAAGTTTTTCATTGGCATTGAATTTTAAGCTTTTGTATTTTAACTGTAAACTGTTCACTATCAACCGTAAACTATATTGTGGCACTCTTAGTGCCACAATATTAAACGCCAGGTTGGCCCTGACGCATTTTTAATCTATTTAATTTCTCCATCTTTATAATAAGGTAGATAACTCTCTTGTTCTCTAACTATATAATCAATATCATCTTCCTTGCCAATGCTTATTAAATTCCTTCCACTTTGTGAGCGTTTTAAAATAGCTGCTAGATTATTTTTATTCTGTAAATAAGTCTGATAAGCAACTAATGCCCGATCACTAAGAGTAACTTCAACCTCCATAACCAATTCTGATAAGACCTTACCAGCAGTAATAAAATCATCTAGAGCAAACTGACCAGCAACTCCAGCACAGCAGAAGATAACTTCCTTTTTAGATTTTAAATCAGCACTGACCTGTTCTATATTTAAGAGTGATGCTACTAATATTTCTTCAGTTTCAACTAAAGGTTCAAAACACTTTGTGCCATTAGTTGTTGTCAAAATAATTACCTTATCTGCAACTCTTTCTGTTGTATAGTCACATGGAGAATTTCCCAAATCAAATCCTTCTACTTTAACCCCTTGTCGCTCACCAGCTAATAAACACTCTCTTTTGAATTTTCTGCTTAACTTCTTAGCTTCTTCAATCTCAGCTACTGGAATCACCTTTCTACATCCTCGTGCTAAGGCTGTTATAATCGTACTAGTAGCTCGTAAGGTATCAATTACAACCACAGTCTTATCCTTTACCTCTTCTTTTTTTATTTCATTTGCTGAAAAAACTAGATCAATCTTCATAATCAATTACTCCTCCTAAATTAGCGTTATTAGTTTTATTATATTAAAAATCAATCTCTATAAACCCTTGTTCCTTTTTTAATGATGGTTGCGATTTATTAATTACTGTCTTAAGAGTATCTCCTCGCAAACCAGTTCTTAAAGATTCTAAAGCTAATATCTCGTCACTCTTAATATTTCCTAGATTAACATTATTACCAAGTAGATTGATAAAAAATACTTGTTGTTTTTTTAAGGGGGCTTCCCAAATAATATCTGTTGGTTTAGGAACTTCTAATAATAACTTTTTTAACTTAAATTCATCAGCTTCTCCTTCTTCATCATAGATTGAAACTCCAGTTCCCGACTCACGAGCTTCAACAATTACTTTATAAGCTCCATCGGCTAAATCTCTCTTTAATTGTTTGACCATTTTATTTATTTTAAACTTTTCTCGCTTATCCTTCTTACCAATCTCAGTTAGTACTTTAAATCCTAATTTATTAGCTTGATGAATTAGATTTGATCTTAGATTAGCAGACAGATCAATCGTTCCATCAGAGATTTCAATTGCTGTAAATCCTAATTTCTTTGCCTGCTTAAGATACTCATCTTTCTTATTTTGAATAATTGCTGCTTCAAAAAAGGTACCCCCTGGATAAATATCGATCCCATAAGATTTAATTAATTTAATTTTTTCTTGTAATATTTGCTGAGGATATAAAGCTGATGTTCCAAAACTTAATTTCAAAAAATCAATATATTCTGCGTTTAAATCTAGTAAATCCTTCATCTCATTCAATCCCAATCCTTTATCCAAGACCATCGTCAAACCATTTCTACGCGGCTTCTCTTCTCGCCCAAGTAATGGAAATTCAAAGTCAAGTCCCCATCCATTTTTCTTCACCACATCACCCCATTATACCTTTTTTATAATTTCATTCCTACAAAAATCAAAAGTACACCTAAAACAATTACAGCCATCTGTAATACAGAAAATTTGCTCGCTAATCCTATCAGTCCTAAACTGGTTACTAAAATCATTACTGTTGGCCCTACTAAAGCTAAAAAAGAATTAATTTTAAAAGCTACTACTCTTGAATTAAACCTTAACATTAACATAGCAGCTGAAAGTTCAATAATTCCTGACATAATTCTAATTAATGCCATGCCTAACACAATTCTATCTTGTACAATAAACACACCTTTAGCCCCCAGAATAATTTTTCTAATTCAATATATCTATACTCAATAACAATAAAAAAAATGATTAAATTTAATATTTATTATTAATTTTAAATCTAACTTCAAGTAAAAATCAAATCATTATTGATATTAAGTTTAAGGTTAAGTCTAAGTTTAAGTAAGACCTAAGCCCTTATGCTTTTAACGGTTGACTTAGCCTTAAACTCAACCTTAAACTTAAGCTGTTGTGTTATGTTAATAATAGGAAATTGTTAACTTGTACTTCACCTTGTTTTTTGGTATAATTTATTTTGAC
>NZ_JALKBX010000037.1 GCF_023227745.1 Natroniella acetigena
TATATCGGTTTTTTTGTATCTTTTTTTACTGTTAATTTATGTTATTTTTATTAAATCACAAAAGTCGTTGTTGAACCTATTTTTTTCTGCACTACCAACAGGATCATTAATTGTCCTTTCTAAATTATCTAATTTTTCTTCTGCTTCTTCAAAACCTTCGATTATTTTATTTCCCAGCCAGTCTCCAAATCCCATAATCTATCTCCCTCCAAATTTTACTGTCAGCTAAGGAGTGCGAATGAATTTAGAGTAATTTCATTTGCTAATTCCATAACTGACAATATATTTTTTACTAACTGCCAACTGTAAACTGTCAACCGTCAACTAATATCTAAATTTCCTTCTATTAAATCTTCTACATCTTGTTTGGCTTCTTCAATAAGTCTTTTAGACTTAAACTCCATCTTTATTGAATTAATAATCATATTTCCTAATTCACCTTGAATTTCTTTAGGTAATAAAGGAATTTGAAATTTATATAACTGTTTATTAAATAAATATTTTTGTCTTATCCCATAACAATGTCTTTTAGTTTGAATTTGTCCAAGTTTTGAATTTAAAACTAAAGTTAAATAACCAGGATTACATAATTCATTACATCTAAATGCGGTCACATGGGATCCATGTAATAAGGGTAATGCTTCTTCAACTACTATAGTTGTTTCTCCCAAAGGTGGACCAGCTGTTGTAAATATAACATCATTTTTTATTAATTGGGCTCCTTCTCTTTCCTCGTAAACTTCTTTAGAAACACTAATTTTGTTTTCTTCTACTTCAAGTTTATATGGATCAATATCTGAAACAATTAAAGAAGGTATTCCTTCATTAACTCGTTTCTTCTTTGCTGGTGAATTGCTTTTCTGAGGCTTTCCTGCTAAAATTTCATCTAAATTTTTAATTTTAAATTCTAAATTATCAAGATAATCATAAAACTTTAAATACTTTGGCTTATAATAATTAGCCTCTAAATAAGGCTCAAGTCTATTAACAGAAACATTATAACTTTTTTGAGGCTCAAAAGTATACTGATCAAATTCAACTATTTGATAAAATTCTTCTTCAGCTTTTTCCCTCAATTCTTCAGCTTCTTCTCTTAATTTTTCAGCCTTTCTAACTTTATCACCAATATATTTTTGGATTTCAGGTGAAGGAGTAGGGATTAAAATAGTTTCTATGTCTTGAGGATATAAATGGGCTTGTCCTGAACTTCCTTTTTCATTTCTTAATAATTCTAAATATCCATAAGTAGTTCTTAAAAAACTTACTAAATAGTACATATCCATTTCTTCACTGGCTTTTTCTAAAATTGTATTTTCACTTACAGTCAAATATTTTCCTTCCTGAGTTAATATATCAGCTTTTCCAGTAGATCCAGTACCAATAGAAGAAATTAAAATTGTATCTTTTTCTAAACTTCTTTCAGAATATTTAGCAAAAAATTCTTCCGACACTTCTGGAATTTCATGATATTTTATACCTTTAGAAGTAAGATTATTTCCTTTAATAATAAAATAACCAGTATCATCTGAATAATCACTAGATTTTGGAGTTCTACCTCTATCTACATCGCATGTTTCTTTAAGTAACTTAGTTGAAACTTCTTTTATTTTTTCCTCAACTTTAAAATATTGATAATGATAATAAGAAGAATCTAACCTGTCTACAACCAACTCTTTTTTTATCATAACTATACTTGGATTCTTACTAATAATCTGATATTTTTCATCTAATTCACTCATTAATTTTCACCTCCTAATTTATCTTTTATATCCTTCTACAATATCTAATAAATCATTATGATCATCTCCAAGTTCTATCTCAACATTCCTTTTTACTTCAAATCCGACCTTATCTGCTACTGCCATAAAAACTGGCCCCTGTTTTTCTCCTTGATGTTCTTTCTTCTTCAAATATAAAAAGGAAGTCTTAGTTCCTGTTCCTGACAATTTAAATGTCTCAGTAGGTAAAGAAACTACAGCTTTAATTATTGCTTTACCACCTTCAAACTCTCCTGTTTCTTCATTTTTAGTACCCATTAAATATTCTCTGACATATTGCTCTCCTGAATTAGAAAGAACTCCATCTGGTAAGACAATCCCTAATAATCCACCTGGCTTCAACAACTGCAAACAGCGATCAATAAATAAAATTTGAGGTTCAACAGAACTATTTAATCTCCATCCATTACTATAATTCTTACTCCCTAAAGCTAATTTATCGCTCTGCATTTGACATGATTTATCTACAATATCAGTAGAGAACTTTTCTAAAATCTTTTTATCTTCCTTATTCTTTTTTTTGTAAGCTCCCTCTTTGCCAAATGGTGGGTTAGTTAAGATCAAATCAAAGGTTTCTGGCTCTAATTTATCTGTAGTCAACGAATTTCGCACCTTAAAGAACTGAGCTCGCGGTGAACCGTGAAGTGCCATATTAATTCTTGCCTTTAAAATCATCCCTGGCGAGTTATCTGCTCCAACAAAGCTATTTTCTTTCAGTTTCTGTAAATGTTCTTCTTTCTCTTCATCACTCCAGCCACCGAGTTGAGAAATATATTTTTCAATCTTATTTAATGCTCCTACTAAGAAACCTCCTGATCCACAAGTAGGATCACCAACCTTTAACTCTGGCTTTCCATCGGCATCTTTAGCAATTATCTTACCTGTCTCTTTTAAATCATTGAAGGTCATATCTACCATAGCTTCAGTAACCTGCCGCGGGGTTAGATAAATCCCCATACCACCTTTATTCTCAAACTTACCTCTAAGTAAGACATCAAAGACTCGACCCAAGACATCACCTGATACATCTGTTAGTGTACCTTCTTTTACTTCACCATTATCATCTCTAAATTGACCAAGATTCTGCAAAGTGTCAAATACCTCTTCATAAATAGTCGGGTTTTTTAATCTAATATAACTTTCTTCTTCAAAAATTGAATATTCCCCTGCTGCTAAATAGTCTGGATGACCTTTAACTTCTTTAAATGCTTCTCGAATATCTTCTATTGCTTTTTCAGGATTTTCTTTTACATAATTATGATTAACAACTTCATTTATTAACTGCCCACTCTTCAATTCATAATTAGGATGATTTAATCTAAAAACTTCCATAAAAATCAACTTACAAAATTCATCGATTGCTTCATTCGTGTTATCTACATGATCTCTTTTAGAAAAGATAGTTTTATGTAGTTCATCAAAATCTTCTTGCAGTTGCTGATAGATTTGATTAGACCATTTTTCTCTAGCATCCAATTCTCTCTCTTCTACTGTCTCTAACTCTGATACATCTGGCAGTTTAGTAACTGATTTTTCTTCTGCCATATCGATATAGAAGTTACTTTCTCCGTTGGTCGCCCACGCAAAGGTAGGGAATTTAGGCTGTACTATTCCTTCGGTAATTGTAACTTCTTTAATAGTCTGGCTCCACTCATGATCTTCTGGATAAACCCGACAATAAATAGATTTTTGACTTCCATCTGAATATAATAATTCTGCTATTTCTCCTTCGATCTCTTCTTTAATTTTTTCATTAAATCCTTTATCTAATAATCTCTGTTGTACTTCTGATAATAGTTCTTCCATTCTAAAACCTCCTAATTTTAGTCTAGTTTATTATTCCCAGATAATCTTAGCAATTTCAAAAAGTAATTTCTGTCGCTCAATTACTGCTTTTTGGTCATAAACTTCTATTGGTCTAAAGTTCAAATCATATTTTTCAATGAAATCATTGAAATCTGGATTACAATGATAAAAGTCTTCAGTAAGAGTTTGAGCCCATAATGTAGCATGAGAGTAAGTCTTTAATTTATCTTTATAGGTTTCATTGCTTGAAGATTTATTATCTCTACCCTTAAGTATTAATAATGCACCTAGTCTATTCCGTTCACTATAAAATAAATCTTCTTCATTACTAAAAACTTCTCTATTCTCATCATTATCAGCCAAAATATGCTCTACATGATAGCCATTTACGTGACCTCTATTTTTAACTAAATTATAATAACTATCAGTTTGCAAGTGGCATTCTTCTGCAATTAGGTGATCAACTCTACTGAAAAAATATCTAATAAAGGTTGGCCCTAGACTCTTCCCTGCTTCTCTAAATAAATTCCATTGTAATGGCTTGTCTATATTTATACCTTTTGTTTCATTAATCTCCTTTAGTAACTGCTGATTAAAAATTCCTTTTATATCATCTATGTCTTTATCTCTGATTTTACTATTTAAATCTATAATTGATTCAGTAAATTGATTACTATCATAACACCCCATTAACTTAAGCAATGAATAATGACGATCAAACAGCTTAGAAACTAGCTCTATTTTTTCATCTCTATCTGAATCATCCTTTTTTATAGCGGACATAATCAATAAATATTGCCTTTCTTGACCATTTAAATAATTAAAATATAAATGTTTGCCTTCTTTTTTCTCGCTTTTTGCTAACAACTCTAGGTATAATTTAGCATAATAATCAAAGTCTTCTTTAATAAAGTGTTTAACTTGAATTGGATTTCTTCTTAATTTTAATTTCTTATCCCACTTGCTAGAAAAAACAGTCCGATGATATTCTCCATCAAACTCTTTATATTCAGCTTTACTCTCAACATATTTAGCTCTAAAATAAAACCTAAAGAATCTATCTACTTCTTTTTCATCAATAATTTGTAGTTTGCTAATGTTTTCAGTCCAAATATCATAATAATCTTCTACTTCTTCTCTTTTTAGTTGACCTAATAACTCACCTTTAAAAACTTCATAAGGTTTTAAACTCTCACCTCTATCATTTATTACTTCAAATACCATTGGAACATCTTTAGCATCTTCAATACTGATTTCAACTAAATTAATCTTTTTTAAGAAATAAAATAGAAAAACATCAAACTTGTGTGCAGTATTTAATTCTTTTTCTAAATATTTCTTGATATACTCATAATTTTGATAAATATTCTTTAAGCTAATATCATCTCCAATAGAATCAATAGTCTGTTCTCCATTGCTCAACAAGTCATCTAAAACTTCATCCCTTCCATTATCCCCCATCCAAAAAGCTTTTCCTTCAATCATTGGCCCGTAAATTTTATTTTTAATTAAATCAACCTTTTCTTCTTTTTCAAAGTTATTAGCTAAGTGATATAATTTAATCAATATTAAGTTTAAAGTAGTAAATCTTTGCTGACCATCCACTATATAAGTTTTGGCATTATATGTATTAACAACATATGTGTGTAAATAATACCAATCAAACTTGTCAATTATATCTAAGCTAGCATCTACTTCAGGATCATAATTATTATTAAATTTATAAAAAATATCATTAAGTAAACTTTCTACATGCTTCTTTTTCCATTTATAATCTCGCTGATAAAAATCAATCTTATACTCTTTATTAGCAAATATATCATCAATTGTTTTATTGCTTGGATTTATCCCCATTTATATCCTCCTAACTGTTGTTAATTTAATAAGGTAGCTTCACCTTTAATAAATAATTATTCTAAACTTCCTTCAGTCCGTACTTCATCCTGCCACTTGGAATACCAACGCCTATAATCAGGTGTACAAACACTGACATCCATTAAGTACTCTTCTAACACCTTAAAATTAAACCTTTTGCTATCAAAAGTAGTAATTACAATCTTAAAATCATAATCAAGTTTGCGACATTCTTGATATAACCTTTTACGATCTCCCTCACTAATATCATCATACAGAGCTATGTGCTCCGATTCAAAATCATTAAAATATTGACGGGCCAATTCAATTAAATTTTCATCCTCTAAGACATAAAGCCCAATCATCAATAAAGCATCTTCTAGCATATTCTCCAAAGTTGGAATCCAAGTAACCTTATCTCGTTTCCCTCTACCCCCTCCAGGAAAGATGTTCTGAGGAACTAGAATCCAAGCTGGGCGACTATTCTCTGATAAAAATAAATAATGACTAGGATTAATTCCACCATGATTAGGATGAGAATTACCTACTAAAACTTGAGCGGTCATTGTTCCCACTATAATCAACTCCTATTGCTTTTTAGTTACTACCATCGAATTAGGACATTCTAAATCATCTGTTCCTTCAACCAAACTGATAATATCGTCCTTACTAAAGACCAACCCATAAGGCAATTCACCTACAAATTTATCTAACCTTATTCCTTGCTTAGAATCCAACTTATCACGAATAAGGTTTAATAATCGTTCTTCTTGAGATACTTCACCTATCATCCACTTATCTTTTTCTTTCTTCACTTTCTTATCTAAGGTAAGATATAATTCTAGTTGTTCCCTATTCCAATCTGAATCATTATCTTTAAGCTGTTCATGTAATTGATCAGTAGTTTTAGGCGAATTAAGATAATTAGACAAGTTATCAAGCTTTTCCATAACAACCTCCTAATTTCATAAAAAATTTAATTTTACCAAATATTATCTTATGCTAATTTATCTTTTCTATACTTCTCTTAAAATCCCTGCAGCTTACTACCAACAAAGTCATATTAACTATTTTATTAAACTTTTGATTAATCTCTAACTTCTTAACCTTTTCCCATTAGCCATAAATAAAATCCTCTATATCAGCATAACCCTCGTAACCATAAGCTAATTCAGCATCACTAGGAACTACTAATACACCACATTCGTGACATTCTCTCTTTACTGGAAGATTACCTATCTCTTCCTCCGTGAAATAAGCAACCCAACCGTAACCACATTCTTTACATTCAATACTATATGCTAGCATAACAATCCCCCTCGGATAATATAAAATCTAGTCACTTCTTTATAGTAGCTCTTCTCGATCCTCTACCCCTTCGTCATCATCAGCAGAGATTACCCCTGTAGTCTTCCTTCTATTCTGTAATTCCCATTTCTCTTTCCACAACTTTGTAGCTTCTAAACTATCAGCCTGATGTTTAGTATACCGCTCTCTGATTTTGACCAAGAAAGGTGTATTGACACTATCACCAGCAACAATTGCTTGACCAGGGGTCAGACCTGGTAATTCATTTAACAGATCCTCTCCTACATCCTCTACACTCTTCTTGACTGCATCCTGATCCAGTGGATTCTGTAACTGCATAATAATCTGGGTTCTACATTGGGATAAGACATCATCATCGATCTTGCTAGGACGTTGACTAATGATCCCTATTCCAATCCCAAACTTCCGCCCTTCACTTAGAATAGTCCTTAAAATCCCTGCACAACGGGAACTACCACCTGCTGGAGCAAAGCGATGACCCTCTTCCAATAGAATAAAAACGGGAAAGTCAAGCTCATTAGCCCTCCCCTTCTCACAATCAATCCGTGCCTTATTAATCTTTCGCAATAATACAGCCATCATCATCTGCTGATCCCTCAAGCTCATTGTATCCAACTGTAAGATACTACACTGCCCAGGCTGTAATAACTCTGGTAATGACAAGTTTTTGCTATTATCAAATAGATCACGATTTAAAGCCTTATTCAATCTCCAATCTAGAGCTCGAGCACTGCTCTCCATCTCTTTTTCTTCTCCAATCTGATGGCACATATTCTTCAATTGATTTAGTGAAATATAATCATCATCATTATTCTGTAGCCGATTCCATGCTTCAGCTAACACTTGTTCTTGAGCATTAGATGGATCATCCAAGATAGTAAATAGATCTGATAGGCTCAATTCAGAGATTTTAACCTTAATATCTTTCGGTCGCTTAATCTCTATCTCAGGACTATAACCATCCTCTCCTTGAAATCTTTTATCTTCCTTCATCTGCTCTAATGAGCCATACTCCCCATGGGGATCAGCAATCAAGACCGCTGCCCTTGAATCAGGCTGCATCATCTCTTCTAATAATACAGAAGCGGTATAAGACTTACCACTACCAGTAGAAGCTAGCACTGATAAATGAGTCGAAGTAAACTTATCAATCGGCAATTCAACCTTGACACTACCTGGAGGACGATGGAGCAGTTCACCAACTCAAAACGGGATAGATGAACCTCCTGCTCATTGATCTGTAGTTGGCCCGTACTATAATTCTCGACCAATAAATCATCAGGGGTCAAAATTATCGTTTCTACATCTTCCTGATAATTACCATCTGCAGTATGATGATTGACCAACCAAACTACCTGTACCAAAGCTACAACCTGCTCAAACTCTGTAATCGGATTTATCTGTGAGCCATCAGCAGCAATAATCGGACAGTCCTCCAATTGCTCTCTAGACCAGTTATTGACTGCTTCATGTGAGCTCCAATTATCACTAACAGCAAATGGAATCACCAGTTTATGATTCTGTTCATATTCGATAGTAGGCACTGCTCCTGGATAATTCTGTTCACTGAGCTTATCCTTTAGCTCGTGATAACCAAACTCTTCTTTCAAACCTGTAATGGCTGCTTGAAACTCTTCAATAACCTCTTGCTTAATAATACTCTCAGTCAATTGGCCCTTCTTAGCTTCCAACTCTTCTATCACTTGATCTAAATAGAGAGGCATAATTAATCTACCACCTTAGTGCAACCATCTTCTTTGATCAACTCAATTACATACTCAGTCATACTCTCAAAAGTATCATCATGGCTAATTACAGTCAACTGCTCAAGCCCTTCTCCAGTCAATTGCTGTAACTGACGGACTAAATTATCCTTCTTATCCTGATCTAGATTAGCAGTCGGCTCATCCAAAAAGACAAAATCTACATTACTAAGCAGCTTCAAAATAGCCAATCTAACTGCCAAAGCAGCACTCATCTTCTCACCACCACTTAATTTTTCAAACTCCTTCTGCTTGCCATTCTCCCGCACAATAATATCATAATCCTTCTGCCACTCCAATTTTTCAACTCCAGTGTCACGAATCTGGCGATAAATCTTATCTGCTTCAGCTGAAATTTCAGCCACTAAGATTTCACTCATCAATGGTCGGGCATTCTTCATACTCTCCCGCATAAAGTTGCCAAATTCAAGGTCAGCTTCTACTTCTACCAGTTCATCCTTTTTCTTTGCCAACTTTTCAGCTTTCTCTTCTAACTCTACAACTTCTTCTTTTAGTTTTATCAACTGCTCTTCCTTCTCTTCAATCTTCGTTTTAGCTGCTATAACTTTTTGATCCAACTTCTTTACCTCAGCTTCCACTGAATCAAATTTATCTTGCGAAAATTCCTTCTTACTTTCATTCAACTCACTCTTCAATATCTCCTTTTCTTCTTCTAGCCCCTGAATTTGACCCTTGATTTCTTCAACCTTTTGCTCCTTCTCTTTTGCTTTGTCAGCCAGATCCTGTTTGCGTATATATTTTTGATACGGCTCTTTGAGTTCAGCCAATCTATTATCTAGCTTAGAAATTTCATTATCTAGCTCCTTATACTGCTCTAATCTCTGTTGCACTTCTTCTCTTTCTTTTTCCTTGATTTTTAGATCATCATTTATTTTTTCTAACTTAGAGCTAGCCTCTTTGTTATTTTCATAGTTAGCTTTAGCCCGTTGATACTTCTGCCTTGGATCATCTAAACCTTCCAGCTTCTCTTGCAATTCTTTCCCTTCTTTAACCTCCTCTTTTAAATCTACTACTTCTGATTCTATTACTTCAACTTTATCCGCCTCCACTTTAATTTCTTCTTCAATTTTAGCCAACTGCTCTTCTAAATCAGGCAACCTCTTCAATTCATCTGTAGCTTCCTTTGCCTTTTTCATCTCCTACTTAAGTTTCTGCAGTCTTTCTTTAACTTCTTGTTGCTTCTTCTTAATATCTTTTTCTTCTGCTTCTTTTTCGGAAATCACTTTTTCTCTATCTGTTTGATCTAAACCTTGACTACAAGTAGGACATTCAGCTCCATCAGTCTCCTCTAGCCTCTTAATTGCCTTTTTAAGATCTTCCAATTTAGCCTGACAGCTTCCCTGTTGGCTTAATAAATCCTCTTGCTCTTCCTCTAATTTCTCTAACCTATCTGCTATCGGTTCTAACTTTTTGATCTTCTCTATTTGGCTCTTTTGTTCTGCTAGTTTCTGATTATTTTTCTCTAACTTCATCTTAACTTCCTTAAGACTATCCTGCTTTATTCTTAATTTCTCTTCAACCTGTCGTAATTGAGTAACCTTTTTTTCTAATTTTTCGTATTCTTTCTTCTGAGGTTTTAGCTCTGTTAACTCCTGTTTAGCTTTCCGGGCCAACTCAACCTTTTCTTCATAGTTTTCCTGCTTACTTTTTAATTCAGTTATCTGCTTTTCTAACTCATTACTCTCTTCTTGAATAGCTTCCTTTTCATCTTTCTTGTCTCTCAAATTCTCTAGCTTTTCTTCTAGCTGTCGATACTCCTTATATCCAGCTTTACACTCCTTAATTATCTTCTCAGCATCTCTAGCTTCTGTCAAGCTCTCTTCAGCATCTTCTAAATTATCCTCTTTCCCTTCAATCTTTTCTTCCAGTTTTTCAATCTCTTGCTCCAGTTTAGTTATTGTTTCCTTTATACTTGATAACTCATCCTTTTCACTGTTTTTCTCCTTCAACTTAACCTCAATTTCTTCTTTATTCTTCTTTAAATCATTAATTATCCCCTTTAACTCCTTCTTTTCTTGCTTCTTATCATCTAAGCCAGCAGTCTGCCCCTTCAGATTCTCAATCTCCCGCTTTAATTCAGTAATCTCATCCTCAAAAAGATCATTAGCATTCTTTAAATTGGCCCAGACATCATCATACTCATCGACTTCCAATAATGGATTAAAGATATCCTTTCTCTTAGAGGGAGTCTCAGCAAAATCATCAGTAAATTTATTCTGTGGTACACCAATACTCGACTTCCAGACAGTATCCAATTCAGCTTCTTCAGGAATCCCTAAATGATCCTTCAACCAGCTTTCAACCTCAATCTTCTTGGTTAAATCCAATTCCTTACTATCAGAACTTCTGATTATTTTATACCTTGATCGGCCTGCCTTTCGCTCTACTGTATACTCCTTATCATCCTTACTAGAAATAAAACTGACCCGCACCTCACCAAAACTCTCTTCATTTCTTACAAATTGCCCTTGAGCTAGATCTAAATGATCAAATAAAGCAAAGCCAATTGCTTCCTGGATTGTAGACTTACCTACTCCATTCTTTCCTATAATTGCATTAACCCCTGTAACTAAATCAATACTATTCAAACCACCATCATAACTTTTGACATTTGATAATTCAACATTAGTAATTCTCATCTTTTACTCCCTCCTTCTGTTTAGGAAAAAGTTGACGCCGACGTTCACTAATCATCTCTGCTACTGCTTTTGAACTCTCATCTGCCAATACACTTCGTTTTACTGCTGACAAGGCTTCAACTACATCTTCTTTTTTAGGACTATAACGTTTATCTTGCCCTACTAATTTATAAAAGATTGCCTTTTCTACTCGATTACGATCCAGTTGACCTTGCTGATTACGAATAGAATCTTCACCATCAGCAAGTTCTTGAATAATACTTGCTGTCTCCTTAGATTCTGTAGTATCATTGATCCGTACTGTCAAAGCCCCCATCTTATCCATCACAATCTCTTTCAATCTATCTATATCCAATCTACTACGACTAAATTGTAATAATCCTTCTAAACGCAGAGCAATAATCGGTTTGCGTAAATCACCATTACTTTTACTAAAATGCTTCACCTTCTGCTTTCTTCTTAAATTAGATATCTCTTCCTCTACTCTCAGAGTAAATTCTCTTTCCAGTTCTTGTGGAGTATTAGATTGATCAACTGCAAAATCAAATCTAAAGACCGGTCGTCGCTTAGATTTCTGAAACTCTGCACTAAATCCATCACTAGTTTTATTTACTAAATAATACCCTAAATCCCATTGACCTTCCCGAGTATTATGGCTCTCTAAGGAACCAGGATTAAAGATCCAATTATCATGATCATATTTTTTATGTACATGCCCTAATCCTAAATAATCAACTATCTCTTCAAGAGGTTCTAGATCATTAACTGCAACTCCACCATTCATCCCTGGAATATGCCCTTCAATCCCAAAATGACCTAATAAAATAGTCAACTCTGCTTCTCCTTGCTTTCGATTAACCTCCTTTATCCCTTCAGCCACTTGTGATAAAGAACCTTTAATTCGTTGGCCCAAATATTGCAAACCAAAAATTCGAACTCCTTCAAACTCTACATATCCAGAAGCTTCTCCAGGCTCATCAAAATCATGTTCACTAAAGATTGGCCCGTCTCCAGTCAAGTTAGCTTCCAATAGGATAAATTTACCTCTTGCATGTAAATACTCCAGCCAATGCAGGTCATCCTTATACAATTTTGCATCATGATTTCCTTGCACTCCTATAATTGGTATTTCTGCCTGATTAAACTGTACCAAACACCTCTCAACATCACTTAATGTTTTAGGCTTTACATTCCGATTATGAAATAAATCACCACCCAAAACTGCAAAGTCAATCCCGCTATTTACTGCATCATAAATTGTCCTTCTCAATGTCATATACATATCATCACGTCGCTTTTTTAATCCATACTGTCTATGACCAATATGAGCATCAGAAAAATGAATCAATTTCAAATTATTAGACATTTTGCTTCCTCCTTTAATTTTATTTTAAAAGCTCACTTATCTCGTAAGCCTCCTTACAGCTTCAATATTTCCATTATTATCTAAGACCACCGAATGATCTGAAGTATCAGGTGAGACCAAATCTGTCCTACAAGAGAGTACATTCTTGACATATCCACTGACTACATAAAGCACTCCCGGCTGAGGTGGAGGTAAATTCTCTACCTTCCTAGTAAGCTCAGTGGCTATAGGGACTCCCGCAACCTCGACAATCCCCTCTTTTCTATTTCTGATCCTAGCTGACCTCTTAGCCGGCTTTAAATCCAAAACAATATTCTCTTCTTCATCCATCACCTTAATCCGATGTGACGTATAATTTACAAACTTTACTGCAGCTGACTGGCGTAGATTGAGCTTGGTAGTCTCCATAACTACATTTGAATTTATTTCCTTTATTGTCTCTTTAAATACTCTCTTCTTTCCCAAGTTCACCTCTAAATCAGGATTCTTGACAGCAGACTGACCATTACTCTCAACTACTCCAAACACCTCAGTCAGTACATCCTCTGCTAACATATTACCCCTCCAAACTTAATATTTAATTACTTATTCTTTCAATAAACTTCCTTCTTCTTGTAACTAGTGATAATCATCCTTAATTCGCTATTCAATAACACTTTACTTATTGATAGTTCAAGACCTAAAAAGTCAAATCTTGAACTATCTTAATTCTCGATTCTTTAAATAATTCTAGTTACTTTATCTACTATATCTTTTTGCACTTCCATCTCTGGAACAATCACTTTAACCTTCTTCAAATTACTCAGCGTAATATACTTCATAGTTGTTGAATTGATATAAGTAGCTAATAGGTATTGACCAAGATTGCTATTTAAGTAAATTGCTAAATAATTAGGATCAATTACCTTCGTATCTACTTTCAGTCTAACTAAATGATCATGAAAGCTTAAACCTTCTTCTTTCTCTGTCACAACAGCAGCAGGGCCAACATTTCCTTTTCTTCTCATCAGTATATCTCCAGCTTTTAGCTCTAAATCATTATTTACTTCTAGCTCTTCTTCATCAAAAGGTTCATTAATTAATAAGTTATCTAAATTGTTTGCCTTAACTAGTTTTACTACCTCTTTCTCACCACTCTTTTTTCGATAAGGATTAATCCCTCCATCTATAGAGTCAACAATCTCTTCAAGTTTATATATTTTTAACTTCTCCGAGTCTGTAACCAAATCTTCAACTTCTCTCATCAAAAAAGGCTTTAAAGACCAATTCTTCTTATTCGTAAAATCCTTATAATCAACCTTACTTACTAATCTACCGGTCAATCTATTCTTTTCAACTCCAAACAGGTCATTAAATTGATTATCTATTCTTTCTTTAAATAATATTGCCATCTCTTTACGAGTCAATTTATTAAACTGTTTCTTTACTAAGTTAGCTTTTTCATTACGCTCCTCCTTGCTTAACCAAGGAATCTTAACTTCTTCTAACTCACTTATTCGTAATCTTGTAATTACGCTTCCTCTTGATTTAGCTTTAATCTGTTGAACAACATACTCTCTACTTAATGCCCAAAATAAATAATAATGATCAGTTTGAGGCACTACTACAGCAAAATAATCTGAAACAAGCATACTTTCTTCCTTAACTAAAGCAGGCATAAATTTATTGGTCTGTAATAGTGGAATCAAAATATCACCTTCAAAGGCCAAAAGTCTGGCCCTTTTAGGTAATTCACCTACTTTTACTATTCTAGGATCAATTATTTTTCCTGTTTTCTTATCAACTGATCTAGCTTCTACTAACTGAATTTCACTATCATCTTCATAATCATCTAAATCAAGCAATCTAGACTTTTCATTTATATCTGCTACTTCTTTTAACAATTTAGTAGGATAATCAGGTTCATCAGGAATGAATAAATACCTACTTGGAGTCCAATCTCCTTCTAAAATTGAATAGCCAACTATCTTAACTGGCATATTACACCTCCTCATTAACAAAATCTTCCCACTCATTTAAAAACTTATCTTTCTCCTCTACAAAATCATCTGAATCAATATCTACTTCAGCAAAACTACCCATTAATAAATTATTTGCTTCATTATCTTCATTCGTTTCCTTCTTTCTCAATATAACTATAGCTCCTTGAACACCAGAATAAGGTGCAAAAGTGTTCTTAGGAGTTTCTATTATAGCTAAGACTTGGGCTTGTTCTAAGATAGTCTCTCGCACTTTTCTATTTCTTCCTGAAAAGAGGAATCCTAATGTTAGAACCGAAATGACAACCCCCCCTTCTTTAGCAAGCTCTAAACTCTTTAAAAGTGTAGCTCCATTATGATCAAGTCGTGATATTACTTTTTTATCAACCTTCTCTAAATAAATATCATCTGCTTTAACCTTTTTACCTCCAAGAGGCGGAATTGAAGCAACCAAATCATATTCATTTGCTTCTTTAGTCGTTAGTGAATTAGCATTATTAACTTCTATATCTAGATTGCACAGCTCAAAGATTTTTCTTTGAATATTAAACTGGGAAGAATTCAACTCTTGTGAAACTACATCTCCACCAAACTCATTGTATAAAGCTTCTGCTAAGGCACCAGTCCCAGAAAACAAATTCAAAATTTTAGGCTCCTCTTCTCCAACCAAAACTTTTAAGTTATCTATTATAAGCTCCCTTAACCTTTGATTAAAGATGAAAAAACCTGACTTCCTATCCTCAAGTTCTCTTTCTGCTTCCCTCAATAAATCTAGTTTTTCATTTGGACTGAGTAGTGCTAATTCTTTGAGTTCATTATAAAGGGGATGATCACTTCCTATAGCATTTTTCTGTTTCTGCTCTAATAATGCATCTAATAATCTATTATATGATTCAGCTTTTTCCTCCCCCTTGGCCCTACTCTTATGAAAATAATCTGAAATAACATCCTTACCTTTCATATAACTCCTCCTCGATTATTATTTTAACCCAATATTCAATCGGATTATTTTTAGTTTTTAGATAACTAGCTAAAAAAACATCAGTCACCAATCTACAAATCATCCCTGATTATAGGTTGAATATGAATAGAAATTAGATTATTCTTAGTTTTATGAATGTAGCTAAAAAAATAATTCAATACTTCATTAGTATGTAATATATCATCGAATATTATTACTAAATTCGCTAAGATTATTTTTAGTTCTTACTAAAAGTATATAATGATTATTTATATTTGTCAAGAAATCAGCTAGATTATTTTTAGTTTTTGCTTTGAGTGTCGCACAAACCCATTAATATCAGATTATTAATAATCTTACTCGCCTAAGTATATAACTACTTTTATAATCATAGTAATCTATTTTTTATTAATTTTAGCTGGCAAACTAATTACATAATTATAAATGACTAAAACATTATATCCTTGATCAATTAATCTTTTCACAATATTTCTCCCTATAAAGCCGTCTCCTTCTGAAATTAATATAGATTCTTCCCAACATTATTTACTCTCCTTCATAATTATAGTTACCTAAATTGCAATAATAAATTGAACTAATTTCATCCAAAAGACTTTACCCAGCTTCAATCAAACTATTTAAGTAATATTATTAACAACGATAAAATATTATTAGGTAAGTACTTATTACAAGGGAGGGAATCTTTTGGAAACGAAGCTCAATAAAAAAATCATAAATCTTAAAGCCTTAATTGCAATCTTTATCACTATCGCATTGATCATTTACTCCGAGCAAGCATTTGAAGCAGCAGTTAATGGCTTACATACTTGGTGGGAGATCGTCTTCCCTGCCCTATTACCTTTTTTCATTATTGCTGAGATCTTGATGGGTTTAGGTGTAGTTCACTTTATGGGTGCCTTACTAGAACCACTAATGAGACCAATTTTTAAGGTTCCAGGAATTGGAGCTTTTGCAGTAGCTATGGGCCTAGCCTCCGGCTATCCGATCGGGGCCAAAATCACTGGGCGGTTAAGGCGAGAAAAGTTATGTACTCAAGTGGAAGGGGAGCGTCTAGTCTCTTTTGCTAACACTGCCGATCCGCTCTTTATGGTAGGTGCAGTAGCTATAGGCATGTTTGGTCAACCAAAATTAGGAGTAATTTTAGCAGTGGCCCATTATATATCTTGTTTAGTGGTTGGTTTTATCTTGCGCTTTTATAACCCTAAAACCAACAACCAAGATGTAATCCACAATCAAACAACTGAAAAGAATATATTAAAAAAGGCTTTCAAAGAACTATATAAAGCACGAAAAAATGACAATCGCCCCTTTGGTCAATTACTCGGAGACTCAATTAAAGAATCTGTCAATACTTTATTATTGATCGGTGGATTTATAATCCTTTTTTCTGTTTTAACTGAAATATTAACTGCTATTGGTATTACTAGTCTACTTAGCAGTTTAATCGGCTTTTTTCTTAAACCGTTCGGCTTTGAAGAATCCTTAATCTTGCCCATCATTAGTGGGTTGTTTGAAATTACAAATGGTTCACATCTTGCTAGCCAAACTACTGCTCCTTTAGAACAACAGATAATAATTGCTAGCGGAATCATTGCCTGGAGTGGTTTATCAGTTCATGCTCAAGTAGCCGCCATGGTCGAAGGAACTGATATCCGACTAAAACCCTATCTTTTTTCTAGAGTTTTACATGGTATCTTCGCCAGTCTAACTACTTTCCTGCTGCTAAAAAGATTAAATATAAATTTTGAAACTTTAGTTACAAATATTACTATCGCTCATAAGGAAATAACCTTAACTATTGGTTATTGGGAGCGATTTTCTCAAATGTCCTTTTTCCTAATCTTATTTCTTAGTAGCTTAATCTTAGTCTCCTTAATCATCCACATCATCAAAAGGATAACAATAATCTCTTTTCATCATTTTAATTAAAAAAGACCTCCATCATGGAGGTCAATTCATCTATAAATCTTAAATAAGCAGATCTCTTTCTCTTAACCTATCAAACAATCTATCAATTATAAATTCAGGAATTAAATCTCTAACACAACCTTCAAAGCTGGCCACTTCCTTAACTATACTCGAACTTAAATAAGCATATTCAGTACTGGTCATCATAAATATTGTTTCTATATCTGAAGCTAATTTTTTATTCATCGAAGCCATTTGAAATTCCGATTCAAAATCAGAAACAGCCCGTAATCCTCTGACAATCACCTTTGCCTCTTTTTGTTTTAAATAAGTAGTCAATAACCCAGTAAAACAATCTACTTCTACTGAATCATACTCCTTAACTGCTTGTTTAAGCATCTTTACCCTTTCCTCCATCTCAAAGAGAGGCTTTTTAGTATGGTTATTAAAGACTGCTACAATAACCTTATCAAATATATTATTAGAACGTTCAATAATATCTAAATGTCCATTAGTTACTGGATCAAAACTACCTGGATAAACTGCTATCTTAGCCATATCTACTTATCCTCCTTTCGAACAAAACTGAGTGCTGCTGTACCATATTCTTTTCTTTTAAATAAATTATATTCTGCTGATAACTCAAACTCAACTTCTGCATCATGCTCAATAATTATAAATCCTGTTGGATGTAATAATTTATAATCGCTTATTTTATCTAATGTTTTATCATATAAATTTTGCTCTTGATAAGGCGGATCCATAAAAATTAAATCAAAATTTGGTTTCAAGCGACCTACAGCCTTTATTACATCCCCTCTAATTACTTGGCTTCGACCTTGATAGCCAACCATTGCTAAGTTTTCCTCAATAACCTCTGCATTTTGTCTATCTTGTTCAACATAAACAACCTCATCTGCCCCTCGGCTCATTGCTTCAATTCCAACCCCACCAAAACCGGCATACAAATCCAAAAACCTTGTTCCAATTATCTCAGGACCCAAAATATTAAATAACGCTTCCCTCGTTCTATCACTAGTTGGTCTTACATCTCTTCTGTCTAATGATTTTAAATTTCTACCTTTATCTTGTCCAGCAATAATTCTCATTTTATCACTCCATGGTTTAGTTTACAGTTGACAATTAAAACCCTTTAAACTTTCAAAAACCAAAACTAATTCAAATCATAACGAAAAATTTTCCTTATATTAAATTAAAAAAGTAATATAATACTGTATAATTCTTTAACTTTTAAGTTTTTATACTTCTTACTAATTACTAGTCACTAATATCTAACTGATATCTATTAAATCAAAATCATAATCAAAGACCTCGGTTAAGACTTGTTTAAGCAACTGATGCTTCTTTTTAACTAAGTTTCGATCTCGCTCAACCAAAGCAAAGGCATCCTCTCTAGCCAACTCCAACAACTTATGATCTTGTAAGATATCAGCAACTTTCAAATCAGGCATCCCATGTTGACGAGTTCCAAAAAATTCCCCTGGTCCACGTAACTGCAAATCTTCTTCAGCAATCACAAAACCATCATTTGATTTGGTCATAATCTTCATTCTTTCTTGGCCCTCTTCAGTTGAAGGATTAGCTATTAAGATACAATAAGACTGATACTTACCTCTACCTACTCTACCACGTAGCTGATGCAGCTGGGCCAACCCAAAACGCTGCGCATCTTCAATCACCATTATCGAAGCATTAGGCACATTAACTCCAACCTCAATTACAGTTGTAGCTACCAAAATATCTACTTTTCCTAATCTAAACTCTTCCATCATCTCTTCTTTAACCTTCGATTTTAACTGCCCATGCAACAACCCAATCTCTAAATTTGGAAAGACCTCCCCTTCCAAATAAGCAGCCAATTCAGTAGCAGACTTTATATCCAGTTTTTCAGACTCTTCCACTAGCGGACAGACAATATAAGCCTGGCGCCCTTGTTCAATCTCCTGTCTAATAAAAGAATAGATTCGCTGCCTTGCCTTAGCAGTTCGCCATTCAGTTATAACCGGCTTACGACCTGGTGGTAGCTCATCAATTACTGACAGATCCAAATCCCCATAGACCGTCAAAGCCAAAGTACGAGGAATCGGTGTTGCTGTCATCACTAAAATATCAGGATTAGTACCTTTTTCCTGTAACAACGCCCGTTGTTTAACCCCAAAACGATGTTGCTCATCAATAATAGCCAGTCCTAATTGAGAAAAGTTAACCCCCTCTTGAATCAAAGCATGGGTTCCAATGATAATATCAATCTCTCCTTCTTCAACTCGGGCCAACAACTTTTCTTTTTCTTTATTAGTCAAACTACCTACCAACAGACCAAGCTCTATTCCTAAAGGTTTCAATTCTTCCTTTAAACCTAAATAATGCTGCTCAGCTAAAATCTCTGTCGGGGCCATTAATCCGCCCTGGAATCCAGATTGAACAGTCTTCAATAAAGCCAAAGTAGCTATCACAGTCTTTCCTGCCCCTACATCTCCCTGTAGCAAACGGTTCATCTGCTCCTTTGCTTCCATATCCGTCTCTATTTCAATCCATGCCCTCTGTTGAGCTGCAGTCAACTCAAAAGTCAATAGATCTAAAAACTGTTCAATCAACTTCTTGTCCGCAAGGTGCTGAATGCCTAATTTATCAGCTTTAGCCTCTTTTTTTCGCAAAGCTAAACCCAACTGCAAGACAAATAATTCTTCATAAGCAAGGCGCTTTCGAGCCTGTTTCAACTTCTCTTTAGAATCAGGAAAATGGATTAACTGCAATGCTTCCTTAATTCCTACAAAATCATATTTATTTAAAATCTCTTTGGGAAGAAATTCAGGAAGATCAGCTAAGTACTTATCTAAGCAATTATTAATAATCATTCTTAATCTCTTCTGACTTACCCCTTTAGTAGCAGGATAAACCGGTAAAATCTTCCCTGTATGTAAGGACTCTGTTGAATCTAATTCTTCATAATGAGGATTATTAATTTCAAATTGACCATAATTATACTTTACCTCTCCACTGAATAAATAATAATCTCCCTTGCTAAACACTTTTTTAATATACTTTTGATTAAACCAGACCCCATATAAAATACCAGTCCCATCACTGATCCCAACCTTAATAATCGTCAATCCGCGTCTAGGTTGGATCCGATTAATCTTAACAACCTTGCCTTGGACAGTAACCTTCATCCCCCTAGTTAATCGATTTATCTGCTGGCAGTTACTCCAATCATTATAGTCACGAGGAAAATAATATAATAAGTCCTTGATACTATCAATTTCTAACTTCTTTAATCTTTTGACCCAGTACTCTCCAACACCCTTAATGTACTGAATAGTCTGCTGCCAAAAATCAGGTAGATCAGTTTCCATATTTTTAACTTTAGAATTATTATTCACTTTTAAATCCTGCTTTTGCTCCCCCTGCTTCTGCTTGACTAAATTATTATAAACTAAATTAGCATTTTGAGGTCTAATCTTAACCAATTTATTCTTCTTTAATTCAAATGCTTTAGCCCCTCTTATCTGTTCAGACAATTGATTGACTAACTTGATTGATTCCTTTAACTTTTGTTGGCGATCATCAATCGTTACCTTATTATAATCCTTAAATAAAAAATTTAAAGATTGAGCAATCTCTTTTAGCTGAGTACTGTCAGTCTGACTCATTAATTTATTAGTCCACTCTAATATATAAGAATCAAAACCGCCAAAAACTGAGGTATTTAAGCCTCTCAATTTCATTTCAATCGGTATTGGTTTAATCATCTTTTCAAGTATATCTTCTAATTTATTATCCATCAAGCCCACCCCACAAAGATCAGCATACTAACCTTCCCTACATATTATACCAATCATCATTAACAATTATCAAATTATTTCAGCCTTATTTCAAAAAAACAATTCCAAAAGGTGTCGGACCAACATGAGCAGCTATCACTGGGCCAAACTGCATCATCCCAACTTCTGCCCACTCAAATTGCTCAAGCAAGTTCTCTTATAACTGCTCTGCTTTATCTTTATACTTTCCATCAATCTTTCATATGTTTTAACAAACTTATCAAATATTATATTTCTCTAATACTTCAGTAGTCAAATCTGCTGTACTATCAGTAACTACTGCTATCTTTTTCACCATTAATCACTCCTACTCTATAGAAAGAATATAATAATAAATCGGCTGCTTGCCATCATAAACCTCAACATCAAATTCACTATATTCTTCTTTTAAGCTTGCCATTAATCCTTCCTGCTCCTCCATAGTCACATCTTGGCCCGCATAAACAGTAATTAACGAATCACCCTCGGCGATCATTTCGGCTAATAAATTAAGTACCGCTTGATTAGAGCTTGAAGTAACCACCTCAATTTCACCTTCAGCTAAACCTAAGATATCACCTTCACCGATCTCAACATCTTTAATTTTAGTATCCCTAGTAGCATAAGTTACCTCACCAGTCTTAACAAATTGTAACTCCTCTTTCATTTCTGCACTTACCTCTTCTAACTTACCCTCTGGGTTAAAAGCAACCATTGCACTTATTCCCTGCGGAATAGTAGCTGTCGGCACTACTTCAACCTCTTTATCTGTCAATTCCTTAACCTGTTTAGCAGTTGAAATAACATTCTTGTTATTAGGTAAGATAATAACCTGCTCAGCTGATAATTTTTCAACCCCTTTCAATAAATCTTGGGTGCTAGGATTCGTAGTTTGACCACCTTTTAATACATACTCGCTTCCAAGACTTATAAAAATTTCCTTTAAACCATCACCAGCAGCTACAGCTAAAACTGCTAAATCATCTTCTACTTCTTCAACCCCTTGCTTTACTGAAACGCCTTCAGTCTTATTGTTTTCAATTTCTTGCCTTTCCTGATGCTGCTCAGCCATATTATCTATCTTTATCTTGATTAATTGCCCATACTTCAATCCTGCTTCTAAAACTTCTCCTGGATGTTCAGTATGAATATGAACTCTTAAGATCCTATCTGCTTCTACAACCAATAATGAATCTCCATAATCAGCTATTAACTCTCTAAAAGCATCAACTGCAATCGCAGCATCTTTAATAACAAATTCAGTACAGTATCCAAACTCTATTTCTCTTTCAGTAATTACACTCTCTTGCTGCTCATCCCCACAATCTTGCTGTTGATAGTCAACCTTCTCTTCAGCAACGATTCCATACAATAATCCCGTTAAAAAGATTTGATATCCTTTTCCCCCAGCATCTACTACACCAGCTTCTTTTAAAGCATCCAACAATTCTGGGGTTCTTTTGACGCTTGCTTCAGCTTCTGCAATTACCTCTTTTAAAAACTTAACCATATTCGGTTCTTCAATTAACTGTTCTGATTTAATACCTACATCTCGAGCTACTGTCAAGATTGTTCCTTCAACAGGTTTCATTACAGCCTGACACGCTTTATCAGCTGCTTGCTCTAAGGCATCAGCTAAAATCTGGCCAGTTAATACTCTAGCATCACCAATCCCATCAGCAAAACCCTTTAATAATTGAGATAAAATCACTCCCGAATTCCCTCTAGCTCCCATTAAAGCTCCTCTAGCCAGCTGATCTGCTAGCTCACCTACTGTCTCAGCTTCACTCTTTTCTATCTCTGCTATTGCATCTGATAAAGTCAAATACATATTTGTCCCAGTATCACCATCGGGAACTGGAAATACATTCAAATTATTAAGTTCTTCTTCCGCCTCCTTTAAATAGTTACCAGCTATTATCAACATCTGTTTAAAACCTTCTGCATCTAATTGCTCAATATCTTTTTCTAAATGTTTAGGTAACATTATCAACTCTCACTCCTTGCACATTAATATTAACCTCCAACACATTGACTCCTGTCTTATTTTTTAAAGTATATTTAACTCTCTCAATTATATTATTAGCTACCTCTGATATCTTAACTCCATACTCTACAATAATAAAAAGCTCAATCTTAACTCCTTCATCAATAATTTTTATATTAACACCTTGACTAAGGTTTTCAGTGCCTAACAATTTACTTAAGCCATCTTGAATTCCTTGCTTTGACATACCAACTAATCCATAACATTCCATTGCAGCTAATACAGCTATAGTTGAAATAACATCTTTGGAAATATTGACTATCCCTAATTCATTTGATAATTTTTGGTTAGTAGACATTGCTCCCCTCCTTTCCTTGATCTACATTTAATTATTATCTTCTAACTTCTTTAAATCGGCTAATAAATTTTCTAAATTAATCTGATTAACTTCTGCTACTATTTCTAAACTATCTGAATTAGCTCCTACACATCTAGCACAATCCAAATTATACATTTCTAAAATTTCATTTGCTGCCGAATATTACTATACCAGTCCTAAAGGAGTTTGTTTAGTATCTTCATTTTCTTCCTCCTACTTTAATTGTTATTCAAGAGTTCTCAATAAAAACCTTCTTAATCTAACAAAATACCATATTATACTTGCTTGTTACCTGCTATTTATGTTAAAATATTTAAGTGGTTATATTAGTGTTTATTATAAATTGATATAGATTAAGGAGGTGCAAATAATGGCAAGATTCTGTGAAGTATGTGGTAAAGGTTCTAATAAAAGTAATGCAGTTACTCGTAGAGGTAAAGCTAAAAAAGAAGGTGGAGTAGGTCGTAATGTAACAGGTCGTTCTGGAAGAACCCAAAAACCTAACTTACAAAAGGTTAAAGCTATCATTGATGGTTCTCCAAAGAGAATTAAGGTCTGTACTTCTTGCTTAAAAGCAGGAAAAGTAGAACGAGCATATTAATAAAATAAAAAAAGAAGGGCCAAGTTGGCCCTTCTTTTTTTATTTTATTGTTTAAGTTAGGTTTTGCTCTTACTTATCCTTAATCTTAAACTCAAACTATGACCGCAAGTCATTTGCTTTCTCTATTTTAGTCAAACAAGATAACGGAGCTATTGTTATTAAAGGTAACTCTATTGCTTCTAAAGTCGCTCTTTGCTCAATAACATAGGTTACTTTATAGGTCAAATCCTCCAATTGATTCTTAATCCGCACTAGATCACCAATTTCAATCATAAATTCCATTAATACCAGCCTTATAATATATAGATAAACAACATTAAACTGAAACTTAATTGATATAAAGTGGCACTTTGCCACTTTATATCAATTAAGTTTCAGTTTACAGTTGATATGGTTTCTATGGTTTTCACGAAAGGTCTTGACAAAGACCTGTAGGGACGGTTAACAGTTAAAACCATTAAAATCTTAAATCAAAATCACTCTAAACCTAAGAACATAAGGCATTTCAGAGATCTTAATTTTTTAAGGTTTTGATCTTAACTGTAAACTGTTCACTGTACACTGTCAA
>NZ_JALKBX010000038.1 GCF_023227745.1 Natroniella acetigena
ATTGCTAAATTAACTATTTTTCTACTAGCTTTGTGTAGATAATCAGCAACAAAGTTTCTTCTTTTTAATCTTAATTGGATTTTTAGTAAATTTAGTACCTAATATAAAGAGAGCTTTATATTAGTTTAGCAAACCTTTTCTTAAATCAATATCTGGAGCTAAAATGGGAGGTAGATCATCTAAAGAACTAGCAATTATATCCGGCAAACCTAAAAATTTAGGGCAATAAATGGTCTGACCATTTAAACTGATTAAGCGAGGAATAAATAAATAATCGACTCGATCTTTTAAGTTCAAGACATGTCCGTGAAATAGTTTAATTATTAGCACACAAGCATCATTAACTGTCTCTTTAACACCTGCATCTATTATTTCACGAGAGGTATCATCGGATAAGACGATTTTCACTCCTAATTCTTCTAAAAATGTCTTCCACAATGGAAAGTAAACATAATATGCTAATGTTTTTGGGATGCCTATTTTAACCATTAATACCCTCCTTTGGCTTTTGAATTTAATCTTATTTTACCATATAAAATTTACAAATCCAAGGAAATGAATTCATTTCCTTGGATTTATTAAGCTAATATTTTATTAAGTTTTATAATTATTTCTAAATACTTTATGCTCCTTGCTGTTGATCCTGCTTTTTATAATCTGGGAACCAGTGCCGAGTTCGATTAGCAATCCCTACTATAGCCAACATTAAAGGAACCTCCACTAAGATTCCTACTACAGTAGCCAAGGCTGCACCAGAAGTAATCCCAAAGACAGAGATAGCAGTTGCTACAGCCAACTCAAAGAAGTTACTGGCCCCAATCATTGCTCCAGGAGCAGCGATAGGATGTTCTAACTTTAAAGCCTTTCCAGTTCCATAAACTAAGAAGAATATAAAGAAGGCTTGAATTGTAATTGGTATAGCGATTAATAAAACGTGTATTGGGTTGTTAATTAAAGCATCTCCTTGGAAGGAAAAGATAATAATTAAAGTTAATAATAATCCAATAATCGTAACATTATCTAACTTCTTAATAAATACATTCTCAAACCACTCAATTCCTTTGGTCTTAATTAAATACTTCCGAGATAGATAACCTGCTACCAAAGGAACTACTACATATAAGACCACAGATAAGATAATAGTATTGTAAGGCACCACAAAATCAGTTACTCCTAATAATAACATTACAATCGGAGCATAAGCAAAGATTAAGATCGAATCATCTAGAGCAACTTGAGTTAAAGTATACTCTGGATCTCCATCGGTTAGATAACTCCAAACAAAGACCATCGCTGTACAAGGAGCTGAACCCAATAAGATTGCACCAGCAATGTACTGATCAGCTAAATCAGGACTGATCAACCCACTGAAGATATGTCTAAAGAATAACCAAGCAAAAAAGGCCATCGTAAATGGTTTAATTAACCAGTTACTGACTGTTACCATTGTTAGTGGTTTGGTTCTCTCCTTAACTTTTAACAAGCTACTAAAATCAATTTCCAACATCATCGGATAGATCATAAACCAGATTAAGATTGCTACTGGAATTGAAACTTGAGCATATTCTAACTGGCTCAAAGCCTCAGGAATAGCAGGTAAGAAGCGACCAATCCCAATTCCAACTACAATACAAAATGCTACCCAAATCGTTAAATATTTTTCAAAAAAACCTATTCCTTCCGTTTTATCTTTAATCTCTTGCTGACTCATTAAAATCCCCCCCTCAATTTAAAATTTTCTAATTAAGCTTGCCCCAACTCTAATAATTCAATCAACTCATCAGCCAAATCAGTCTCTTTAATCTGAGCAGCCACTTTCTCAACTGGATAAAAAACTTCAATAAATTCTGTTTTAACCTTTCTTTCATGTACTTCAACAATTGTATAAACTGCATTAGGGTTACCATGCTTTGGCCTTCCAACACTACCAGCATTAATTATATGTTTACCAGCAATTATCTTGTGATAAGGCAAATGGGTATGACCACAAAGCAGAATATCCTCCTCTAATTCTTCAGTAACCTCTTTCACCTCTTGACTATCAGCATACAGATATTCATTCAAGCGGCGTGGACTCCCATGAACTAATAAAGCCCTAAGCTCTCCTACCTTTAACTCTAGCTTTTTAGGTAAATCTTTTAAAAACTCTCTATTTACATCAGTAATTTCTTTGCTTGTAAATTGAATTGAACTCGATCCAATCCTTTGAGCAAGTTCACTCTTATAATCACACCCACAAATAATTCGGCTATTACCAATAGCATCATCATAATTACCCTGAACAGTCTTAATCTCTTTAGCTTTTATCTTCTCAACAACTTGGTTAGGAAAAGGATTATAGCCCACTAAATCTCCCAAACAGAACAACTCATCTATATTTCGCCCTTTAACATCCTCTAAAACCTCATTTAAAGCATAAATATTACTATGAATATCAGAAATTAAAGCCACTCTCATGATATCCCCTCCAGTTAAGATTTTTTATCACAATTAATTTTTATAAAATCAACCTCTTCATTAGACTCCGAGATTACCTCACCCAATCGTTCTTGTAAATGCTCTAACTTCTCTTGATTTAATTCATAATCTACCCAACGCCCACGTTTAGTAGAAATAATTAATCCCGCATTCTTTAAAATTTTAAGATGATGAGAAGCGTTAGGCTGACTTAAACCCAACTGCTCCGTAACATTACAGACACACATTTTCCCATATGATAGCAAATCAATAATCTGTAACCTCCTCTTATCTGCTATAGCCTTCAATAAACCTGTTAGTTCTTCAAGATCTTGCATTTGTAACCTCCTCTCAAGCATATTATATAAATATATTTAAATATATTTATATAATATGCTATTCTCATCACATTGTCAATGTGTTTTTAGTTTAGTTATCTTTAATTTATCCTATAAAATTTTAGCTATTCTCTAAAAGTTAAAATTTAAATGTAACTTTAATTTAAGATTTCACTGCGAAACTGCTTTCATACTTTAATTAAACTGGGGGCTTTTGACTGATATTAAGTTTTCTTTGTTAAGGCTCTTGGCGAATTGAAGTAAGAATAAAATTTGGTTTAAGTAATTAGTCTAATTTTATTCTGACGGAAATGAGTTTTAGAGTCTTAGAAAAAGACCCCCGTTTGGATTACAAAAGTGAAGCTATATTTCTATAAAATTAAAGAACAAAAAAAGCAGGTAATTATACATTTGTATTATTACCTGCTTTAATATCAACCAAGCTTAATTATCCTCTTCTCTAATTTATCTTGAATCACCTTATAATATCCAGCTAACTGAACATTAGCTTCAGTTAATACAGACAAAGCTCCCTGCTCATCTTCGATATCTAACTTAATTGCAGTACCACAATCAGCAGTAATCTCAGTAGGTATCGGCACCATCATCAGCTGATACTCATTATCCTTAAGTACCTGCTCCGCTTTTAAAGCATGGTGTGTTGAATTAAAAACATATAAATTATATTCTTCTTTCCTCATTAATTTCACCCTTTTTTGTAGCTACTCTTATCTTAGACTGATTACCACTTACTTTACCAATTACAGTAGCTTCTTCTACTCCTTGACCATAAAGTCCAATTAATAAATCTGCTACTTTATCTTCAGCTACAGAAATTAACAGTCCTCCTGAAGTTTGAGGATCAAATAAGATATCAACCAAAGCCTCATTGATTTGATCCTCAAATTCAACATTCTCCTTTAGATACTGGCGATTACTATAAGCTCCTTTGGGTATCAGACCCATCTCAGCATAATCTAAAATTTCATCAAAAATAGGAATCTGTTCAGAAAAAATTGTGATTTCCACATTACTTTCTTTAGCTAGTTCCCAAGCATGCCCTAATAATCCAAAACCAGTAATGTCAGTACAAGCATTAACACCTATTTCACGCATTGGCCCGATTGCCTGATTATTTAAGATCGTCATCGCCTTAATCGCAGGATTATCTAAATTCCCTTTAGCCAATCCACCTTTAATAGCAGTAGACATAATTCCCATCCCTAGTGGCTTAGTCAAAACAAGACTATCTCCAACCTGTGCATCAGAATTCGTAATTAAATCCTCTGGTTTAACAACCCCTGTAACTGACAAGCCATATTTAGGTTCTTCATCCTGAATAGTATGACCTCCTGCCAAAGTTGCTCCTGCCTCAGCTACCTTATCAGCTCCACCTTGTAAAATTTCAACCAATATATCTTCAGATAAACAAGAAGGAAAACCGACAATATTCATCGCAGTTATTGGTTTTCCACCCATTGCATAGATATCGCTTAAAGAGTTAGCTGCTGCAATCTGTCCAAAAAGATAAGGATCATCTACAATTGGAGTGAAATAGTCTACAGACTGAATGATTGCTGTATCTTGATCTAATTGATAGACACAAGCATCATCAGGACTATCTAAACCAACCAATAAATTATTGTCTTTACTTATATGATTAACTTGTCGCAAAACTTGCGATAGAGTCCCAGGACTCATTTTAGCAGCTCAACCAGATGTCTTACTATACTGAGTCAAACGGACTTTACTCATCTTATCACCCCTTTTTAAAATTAAAGAAATAATTTTTTAATAATAAAAAACTTACTACCTCAAGTAGTAAGTTACCATTTTTAACTCATATCTGTTTTTAAACAACAACTACATCAGCATGATTAAGAATATCGACTATATCATACATATTGCTTATTCTACCAACTTCTAATTTATCCTTAAGCTCATAATATTCTAAGCAAGTTCCACAAGATAAGATATCTACACCTTCCTCTTCTAACTTGTGTAGATTTCTCTTTATTTCATAATTTAAAGTGGCTAACTTAACTCCCGAATTAATAAAAATAATCTTAGCAGGTAATGGTTCTACTTCTAATAAAGTATTAACAAATCCTTTGATTAATACTTCTCCTAATTCTTCACTACCTGTTCCTAATTTATCTGATTTAATAAAATAAACTTTCTCAACTTCAGAAGTTGATTCTTCTTTGTTCTCTTCGAGAACCTTCTTCAAAATCAATTTATAATCACTACCATCTTCAACTCGACTTACTTTGCATCCTAGTTTTTTGGCTAACTTAGCAATATTATCTGCTGCTACTTGATTATCAACAAGTACAGTTAAATCAGAATTCTTCTGCAAAGCATTTTTCGTCTCAATGACAGGTTGAGGACAATCCATTTCGCGAGCATCTATCTTTTTCATAGTTTTCACCCCTAAACTCCTAACTTAAATTGGCAAGAATATATAGAAATGGAACCCACCACAGCCATTTCTGTAATTAATACTTAGATTTCCCCTTAATTATAATACATTATAATTACTTTGTAAAGGTTATCAAATAAATTCAAAGCATAAATGTTACAATATATTTAAAACAGATGACTATGTTAAAAATACATAATCACCTGTTAATTAAACTGATCTTAAAAACTTAATTTTTTACCTTATGCTTCACAGTCACACTCTATATTGCCCTCCAAAATTTCTTTCCAATCGCTAAGTACTTCATGAGTCCAGCAATCATCAGCACCTGCAGCTTCTCTCATAACAAGGGCCAATATATAAGCTAACTCTTTAACAGTAGCACCAGCTTCTAAAGCTTCTTTAAAATGTTTTCTTACACAGGGCTTAGACCTAGCTTTAATCGATAAAGCAAAACAAATAAACTGATAAGTTTTTTCATCAATTAATCTTTTCTCTTTATATAACTCATCTACTTCATCTAACTTCCCAGTAAATTCAGGAAAAAAATCAGCTAATAACCTCATAATAAATTCCGTTACTCAAACTCTATAATTATAGAGCTCTTTCACAGAAACACCTCCTTTTAATTTATTAAAGAATAAACAACTACTATTTTCTTTATCCAATTAAATCTTTAATTTCATCCTTGCTGACTACTTTTCCTACAACTTTAATCTCACCATCAATAGCCAAAGCAGGAGGAGTTAGTACACCGGCTGCAGCTATTTTATTTATATCTTCTACCTTTTCTACCTCTGTGTCAATCCCTAATTCCTCAACTGCTGCTTTAGCATTTTCAGCTAAGTTAACACATTTTTTACAACCTGGACCATAAATAGTTATCTTCATTTTTCACCCCCCTTCCCTTTTATTTATATAATAAGATTCCCATAAATCATCCCTGCTATAGTAGACATAATAATCACTAATATAACAAAAACTGATGTTTTTTTCAATCCTAACACGCTATTAATCACCAGCATATTAGGCAGACTCAAAGCTGGGCCAGCTAAAAGTAAGGCCAATGCTGGGCCTTGACCCATACCTAGTCCTAATAGTCCTTCCAAAATTGGAACTTCAGTCAAAGTAGCAAAATACATAAAAGAACCTAAAATTGAAGCCGTAAAATTGGCCCCTAGAGAGTTTCCGCCTACAAACCTAGCTATCCATTCCTCAGGAATAATCCCTCCACCTGTACCAGGTCGCCCCATTAAAAATCCTGCTATCAAAACACCAACCAATAACAGAGGAGAAATCATTTCCGCAAACTCCCAAGTTGAGTTCATCCAGGAAGAAATCTCTTCTTTCTTGAACCAGTAATATAACTGAACAAATAATAGTACTAATAAACCAACTGCCAAATACCACTTAACATTATATACAGCCTGCCAAATACCCACTGCTTGCTCTGGTTCAGTCCAAGTAGCAAATATCAAGATCAAAATCATAGTTAAAAAGTAAATAATATTTTGCAGACCACTCCGACTTTCAGACTCATCTTCATTCATCTGTACAAAGTTATCAAGTCGCTGTTGATCACTTTCTTTGAAAATGGCAGCCATCAGTAGACCTATGATCAGAGCAAAGATTACTGCTCCTACGGCTCTAGCCAACCCCAACTGCCAACCTAATACTCTAGCCGTCAAAATAATTGCCAGCACATTAATTGCCGGTCCCGAATAAAGAAAAGCAATAGCCGGACCAATTCCAGCTCCTCTTTTATAAATCCCAGCAAAAAGCGGTAAAATTGTACAGGAACAGACAGCCAAGATAGCTCCTGAAACTGAAGCCACTGAGTAGGAAAGCCACTTTTTAGCCTGCCCCCCAAAATACTTAAGCACAGACTCCTGAGAAATAAAATCAGCAATAGCACCAGCAATAAAAAAGGCTGGTATCAGACAAAACAACACATGCTCCTGAGCATAATAATGAGCTAAAGCAAAAGCTTCAAAAATTGATTCCTGAATAATACTAGCCTCAAAGGGAATCAGATAAAATGCCCAAAACACAGCCAGATAAAGTAACAACTTCTGTAATTTATTCATCACTCTTCCTCCTTCCTTTAAACAATAAATAACCTTTTTTTGATCAGCAATAGCTTTTAACAAACCTTCTACTTCTAAAATTTTTTCATTAAAATCTCCTTTACTACTTATATAAATATATTTAAATCTATTTATATGATAACTCATTTCTGTAATTTTGTCAATCCAAAACCGCTATAAAAACAAAAAACAGGTATCTATGCTGAATGCATAATTACCTGTTAATATTATCTATTTAATTTAACTATTTTCTCTTAATTGTTGAATCAAAATTGGCGGGAATGTGTGGGAATTGAACCCACCACAGACAACTAAAGCTGCCTGCCATCGGATTTGAAGTCCGAGATATCCACCATGGACACAGCCATTCCCTTATTATCTTACTGCTAATCTCCAACTTCTTAGTCTATTATAGTATATCACTATTAATTTGTAAAGGAAAATCTAAATTATTTATTTGCTAAAATCCTTTGCTCACCTTGCTTAATAGTTATCCCTTCCTGATCAAAGTATCTTAAGAGAGGTAAAGCATATTTTCGGCTGCTATTTAAAAGATCTCTAAATTGTCCCAACTCTATAATTTCATTCTCAGTGAAATAATCTCTAAGTCTACTCTCCGCTTCTTTTAAAGCGTTAGAGTGGAAGTACAAATCTGTACTTAGCTCAACCAAATCTTTTGTTGCAACTAATGATTCAAAGACCTCTAATGCTAATTGATTATTATTAATATTAGCCAATACCTCTTCTCGACTAGGTGGAACGAAGATCTTTTCATTGAACAATTTTACTATCTTCTCTCTAATCTCCTCTTCCTTAGGGCCAAATTTAATTTCGAAATTAGCTAGCTTAATTTGGGCACCATCTACTGCTAGTAAATCCTCTTCTTGTAAATTCCTTAATAATAGATCATATTCATTAGAATCTAAATTTAAAGACAACTTAGTCCTTAATTCCTCTTTGATCATCCCAGGTTGCAAATGATATCGTCGATGATAATCTGCTAAATAATCTAAGAGCTCATCTTTTAATTGTTGATAGGTCTCACTATCAAGCCAACTAGACTCTTTGCCTGCCTTAAATTCAATAACTCTATCTTGCTCTTTTAATTTTGCCAAACTCTTTCTTAACTGACCAACAGATGAAGCAGTCTCTTTAACTAAATCCCTAATCATTAATGGTTCATCTTTAGCTGTTCTCAAGCTCAGCTCAATTATTTCTTCTAGACTCCCTTGAGCCCTTACCTTCAAACCTTCAATTACATCTTGCTCTGAATAATTATGACAAGAAGGATTCAAAGCAAGAATCTCTCCACCACCAAGCAAATCCATAGGAGAGCGCCGACGAAGTACATATCTTTCCTTAAAATCAGCCACAACCTCTTCTTCCAATCTAAATTGAACAAAAGCTTCTTCCCCAGGATAAACTTCTTCTTTATCCAAAGGATAGATCTGACCTAGAACCTCTTTCGCTCCTAAATAGAGTCTAATACTCTCTCTAGGCTCTATTACTAAAGGAGTAGACGATAATAACCGCAAGCGAGCATCTAAATATTTGGTTGGAGCTAAACTCTCTGTTGTGGCTAAGACATCTCCCCGATCGACCTCATCTATTTCAACTCCTGCTAGGTTAATCCCTACTCGCTGACCGGCCAGAGCTTCTTTTCTCTGTTGATTATGAACCTGTAAATTCCTTACTCTAACCTCTCTTTCCTGAGGATAAATCATTAATTTATCATCTACTTCTATCCTTCCTTTACTTAAAGTTCCCGTTATAACTGTTCCATGCCCCTGTAGAGAAAAAATCCGATCAATTGATAAGTAAGTGTTCTTACTAGTATCTTTAGCAGATATGTCTTTAATCATCTCTATTATCTTTTCTTTTAATAGACCAATTCCTACCTCTTCCACAGCAGAAACAGGCATTATCGGTGCTCCCTCTAAAAAAGTTCCAGTAACTTCTTCTTTAATTTCCTCAATTACTAACTCTAACCATTCTTCTTCAACCAGATCACTTTTAGTAACTGCAATAATTCCTTGTTCAACATTTAATAAATCTAAAATAGCTAAATGCTCTTCACTTTGAGGCATAAAACCTTCATCAGCAGCAATTACTAATAAAGCTAGGTCAACTCCACCTGCTCCAGCCAGCATATTCCTAATAAATTTTTCATGCCCTGGCACATCGATAATTCCCACACATAAGTTACCTTCTAACTCTAAGCAACCAAAACCCAATTCAATAGAAATTCCTCTTTTCTTCTCTTCTTCCAACCTATCTGTATCAATCCCAGTTAAAGCTTTAATTAAAGTAGTCTTCCCATGATCTACATGACCTGCTGTACCTATAATCAAGTTTTTATTTTCCAATTTCCTCACCCCTTAATCTAATGACTTAACTAGTTCAACTATCTTTGTAAAATCCCTTCTTTGAATAGTACGTAAGTCAAATAACACAGCATCGTTAGCTATCCTAGCAAAGATAGGAGGATAACTTGCTCTTAATCCTTCTGCTAAATCCTCAGTTGATAGGATCTCATGTTTCAATTCAATTACATATGTATCAAGCTCTTCTAGAGGAAAAGAACCTCCTCCGACCCTTGAAATATTCTTCCTAATCATGAAGCTAAAACTATCTGAAAGAGCCTTAGCTAATTCCTCCTTTAATTCTTCCGCTTTTTCCTTCAATTCTTCAATTGAAACTGTTAACATCCTTAAGGTTGGAATCTTACTTTTAGCCCCTTCAAAATCCCGATACTCTTTTAATGTTGCTTCTAAAGCAGCTAAACTAAATTTATCAATTCTTAAAGCTCTAGTTAAGGGATGTCTTTTCATTTCATCAATATACTTCTTTTTACCAACAATAATACCAGCCTGAGGGCCACCTAATAATTTATCACCACTAAAGGTTACAATATCAACACCTGCTTCTATACTCTCTCGAACTGTTGGTTCATAACTTAATCCAGTATCAGTTAAATCTACAAAGATCCCACTCCCTAAATCCTCTAAAAGAGGTAACTTTTTTTGATGGGCCAACTCAGCTAACTCTTGAGTCTCTACATCCTTAGTAAATCCTAATACTTTGTAATTACTTGTATGTACCTTTAAAATCAAACCAGTCTCTTCAGTAATAGCCTGCTGATAATCAGCTAGATGAACCTTATTGGTACTACCCACTTCTACCAGTTTAGCACCACTTCTTTCCATCACATCAGGAATTCTAAATGAACCACCTATCTCTACTAACTGCCCTCTAGAAATTATTACCTCATGGCCACCAGCCATACTACTTAAAGCTAATAAAACTGCAGCAGCATTATTATTAACAACCAAGCAATCTTCAGCTCCAGTCAGTTCAAATAAAATTTCTTTTATATTTTTATAACGAGAACCCCGTTGACCTGTATTTACATCTATCTCCAAAGTTGAATAGTTATCAGCAATATCAATTAGTGCCTGTTTAGCTGATTTTGATAATAAAGATCGTCCTAAATTAGTATGAATGACAACACCAGTTGCATTAATAGCAGGTGATAAAAGCAACCTGTCTTCTTTCTTTAAATAATCCTCTACCTGCTTTAAAATTACTCTAGAAGATAAATCAAACTCTATTACTTCTAACTCCTTTTCAGTAGCAGTTAATACTTCTTCTCTTATTTCAGCTGTTATCTCTCGAATAGCATCAACTACTAACTGATGTGAATAATCTTCAACTAATCTTTGTCCAAACTCCGCTGCTAATAGATCATTAACAGCAGGTATCTGGCTTAAAATTTCTTGCTTCATAGTTCACCTCTCCTTCAATTTAAATACAGATAATACTTAATATTGAATATTTAATAGTTAAAGAGCAAAAATCTTTCTGGTCTATTTTTACTCACTATTCAATATTCAATGCTTTTCAAAAATTATCTCTTTTAATGCAAGTACTAACTGCTCCACTTCTTGTTGTGTATTAAAATACCCAAAACTGACCCTAACCATTCCCTGATTGGCTGTTCCCAGGGCTTGATGGATTAAAGGGGCACAGTGCAAACCACTTCTTACAACAGTTGTAGCAGCATTATTTAAATAAATTATAGCTAAATTAAATTACCTCCATCAATTAATTAAATAACTTATCTACCATTTTATAAGATATTTAAATTTTAATCAAAAAAAATTTAATTACATTAACCTACTAAAACTACATTAAATAAACTTGAATTACTATCTAAAAATTGGAATAAAGCAATTCGTTCAGCACTTAAAATTGTTAAACATTGGAGATTCACTGCTTATACTAAATCCCATAAACAGACATATAGAGTTTTAAGAAATAATTATCAACCTCCTAGTCAAGTAGCTGTTAAAGCCAATCGTAAGGCTGAAGTTTCTACCAACTAAAACAATTTATCAAACATAAACAGTTGAAACCATCCAAAATAAAAAACTTAAAAATTCCCATTAATAAAGAGGAGGTTAAAGCAAAGCTCCTCCCTCCTCCCAATTAATTTTATTTAGTTGACATAACCTTCTTCAGTAAGAATCTTTTTAGCTTCCTCTTCATCTTCTTCTGCTATAAGTACAATTGGACCTGTACATCCCATTCCAGTTTCAGCATAAATCTCTTGCTTCCATAATGCTTGAACTGCATCATCTAAAACTAAAATATCAATTCCCGAAACTTCAGCTGTTACTGTCTTAGCAGGTGGAGCTGTAACCTCTTCTCCACTTTCCTTCTTCTCATCTTTAGCTTCAATAGAAGCTAGAATATCATCTAATCCTGCTTTCCTAACAGCCTCAAATTCCTCTTGTGCTACATTAAGAATATCTCCTTGAACAACATCAGCTGCATATCTGACAGAACCTGCAATTACAGGAGCACCAGAAGCTCGAGAAATAATGTTAATGATCTTATCATAGTCTTCACCAATTCCTGGCCCATATCCATAGCCTAAAGCTTCATAGCTACCACCAGTATTAAAAGCAGAGAATAGCTTCATTAATAAATTACCAGTAAGAGTATCTGTTACCATTACATCAGAAGATGCTAATAAAAGGTCATTACCTCTCATTACACAACCACCATCTGATCTCATTGACTCTGCAAAATTAACTTCATACCCATTCTCAGCTAAATCTTTTAAGGCTTTTTCTACCTGACGAGCACCATCTACATTTAAGATCCCTACCGTAGGATTTTTCTGCCCTAAGGCTTTAGCAGCAATAATACCATAAACAGCATTCTTAACCATAGCACTTATTCGATGTGTCCCTGAAGTACCAGTAGAAGTAGCTATAATTAATTCTTTACCTTTCCCAGGTGTAACTACTCTGCCTACTGTAGAAACACCAATTGGAAAATTATAATGATTCGTTACACAAGCATCAATTTTTCCTGCTTTTAGTAACTCATCCATCTTTTCATGAGCTGTCTTTTCACAATCAGTTTCAAAAGCAATAGTAAGCTCAGTATCAACAGCAGGGCCAATTAATACTACTTCAATATCACTAGATTGTGTAGCTGCTAACTCTGCACCTTTAACAACCTCTTCTACTCCATGTTCACTACCTAAAGTAGTTACCCCAACTTTTGTCTTTTCTCCGTATTCTCCTGATTCAATAGCATCCGCAACTTGGTTAAATACTTGGGCTAACTTCTTTTTTGCTGCATTAGTAGACATTTTTCCACCTCCTATTCTTCTTCGACTAATAAAGATTCTGCTAAATTACGCATTGCACCAGCTACTATATTCTTAATCTGATCTTCACTAACAGCATCTGTTTGACCTTGACCAGTATTCTTTTCAATAATGAAGGATACACCATCAAATTGATTAGTCATTCTTCCTAAGAATAAACTACCCTTCCCAATAATCATAGCTCGTTCTATCTCACCTGCTAATATATCGCGATAAGCATGACCAACAAATGGAACTCCAGATGGAATATGACCTTGAGTAGGAGCAAACCCTGGCATTCCATGCTCTTCAACAAAGTTCATTAAATCACTACGCTCTAAATCTCCACGCTTAACTCCTAAAGCTGCTATCATTTTATAGTTAGATGCAGGTACATCTCCAGCTCCAGCAGGCTTAGTCATTTCAGGATTTTGCATTTCTACAGAATATTTATCTACATCAGTAATGCTTAACCCAACTTCATCTAATGGTTCAGTAACTAAAGAGCTAATTACAGCCTGAGGTGAAGAACCTGTTGTAACTGTATGGCGTCCAATAGAATCAGTTCTAATTACTGGACTTACTCCATCATCTTGACTAACTAAAACTGCAAACCCACCATAACTATCCTCTAAAACAGGCATATCTTTAGCCACATGATCCTTCCCGTTCATACCTAATTTAGCTGTAGAGCCACCTGCTACTACTACAACATTCTCATAAATACCAGAACTAACCAAAGCAGCAGCATTAATTAGACCGTGTGTTGGAGCAGCACAGAAACTACGAGTATCAGATCCTGTAGCATTAATACAACCAGTAAGTTCTGCTATAGCTTTAGCAAAGTTTCCTCCACCACGTTGATTAACATCACCACATGCTTCTTCAGAAACCTCTATTACATAATCTACATCAGCAAGATCAATTCCTTCTTGCTTCCCTAAGTGGAATACAGAAAGCATACCTGATGCTTTAACAACTAAGTTTTCTAGCATAATATGAGCATTAAGGTTAGGGTCTGTATCATGAGCTTGCTTAACGCATGCCACTAACTCACCATCAATAAACAATGGTTCGGCAATATGTTCATCAACCATCTTCTGCATTACCTCAAGATCAGTCCCATTGATTTTAGCTACTTGCTCATCATCTAACAATGGATGTTCAGCTAACTTCTCTTTAACATTATTGGAAAATTTTTCTTCAAGTTTTACTAAGTCAAAAGCATCAGCAATCTTGATTAGACCAATAAACTCATCTTCAGGCATTATCTCTCCCCAGTCACTGTAGCGACTAGCATCTTCTATATTATTTTCATACCAAGGCTGAGGCTTATCTCTTAAATCCTCTACAGAAATATTTCCAATATACGCTTGATTAGGAGCATATCCTACTAAATCTTCATAACTCCTTAAAAAATTAGGTAATTTCTTTAAATATTCACTATCAGGATTTGCTTGCCTCTCTCCTACTTGTGTAGAACCATGTTGTAATAAAGTATTGGTTGCATCAACTAAAACATAACTACTACCCTTAATTACAGGTGAAGTCATTATTAGCACCTCCATTAATATTTTTAAAGTTCTCTAAAATTTAACTTAAAAGACATTAGAGAGATAGTAGTCCTCCGTGTAATAAACTAAAAGCAGAACTACCATCTATTTTTTTATAAAACTAAATATGCTTTTTAATCTCTTCTTCAATCTCTTCTATTGTCAAATCATCACCACTCAAATGTTCTACTTTTTCACCATCAACGTAAAAAACCATAGAAGGTAATCCCATAACCTGTTGACTCATTGCTAAACGACGATTACCTTTGATGTTTAATTTACAAAACTTCATTTCATTACTATATTTTTCAGCTAACTCTTCAACTCCAGGCATTAATTCTAAACAAACTGTACAACTCTCTCCCCAAAAATCAACCATTACAGGTTTTTCTGCTTGTAATACCTCTTCTTCAAAACTATTCTTATCTACTTCTAACATTTTTATATCCCCCTTTGTTTTAATTTCAATCTATGATATCCTATAATATTTTATAGAATTTCTTCTACTTCTGTAAGTGAAGGACAAACAAGATTATCTACAACTTCACCATCTTTAATCTTAAGAACTGTTGGAATCTCCTCTACCTCATAACGCTCTGAAATAAGTGTATTCTTATAAGTATCTATTTTAACCAACTTAACCCCTCTATCAGCTAGATCCATAGCTTCTAACTTATTGATCATTTCTAAGCTATCTTCATTAGTTGGACTCCAAAAAGCAACCAGCACATCCTCTTCTGCTTCTAGAACATTTTCTTGCCAGTACTCTTCTTCTTCAATATAACCTCCTGCAGCCATAGCAGTTACAGCTCCATCGCTAGCAGCAGTAATAACTTGGCGTAAGAATTTATCTCTTACATCACCAGCAGCATAAACACCTGCTAAATTTGTTTCTAACTTTTGGTTAGTTTTAATATAACCATTATCTGTCAAATCTACTCCTGTTACTTCTAAGAAGTCAGTTCGAGGAACTCGACCAATAAAGATAAAGATTCCATCACAAGAAAGAGCAGTCTTTTCGCCAGTCTTAATATTCTTTAGTACAGCTGTATCGACTAATCCTTCACCTTTAACTTCATCTAAAGTTGAATTCCAAACAAATTCAATCTTATCATTTTGGTAAGCTTTTTCTTGTAAAATCTTCTCGGCATCCATAATTCCTTCATCATGGATAACGATAACAGTTACTTTGCTTGCAAACTTAGTTAAATAAATTGCTTCTTCTATAGCAGAGTTACCATTACCTACTACCACAACTTCAAGGTCAACGAAGAAATCAGCGTCACAAGTAGCACAATAAGAGACACCCTTACCTTTAAATTCTTCTTCTCCCTTTACGCCTAATTTCCTTGGCTCTGCACCAGTAGAAATTATGACGCTCTTCCCTTTATATTCTTGTCCATCTTTAGTTTTAACAGTCTTTAAGAAACCGTCGACTTCAATATCTTCAGCTTCACCACGCTCAATTATAGCTCCAAATTTTTCAGCGTGCTCTCTAAAGTCTTCCATTAATTCTGGTGCTGTCTTCCCAAGTACACCTGGATAGTTTTCCATATCTTCATAAGTAGTAGGTTGTCCACCTGCTTTTCTCTTCTCTTCTAAAACCAAAGTATCAAGCTTAGAGCGAGAAGAATAAATAGCTGCAGATAAACCAGCTGGCCCTCCCCCTAGAATAATCACATCATAGATTTTACTCATCTAGAATCCTCCCTTTCTTTTATATCCCCACCTTATTTTTGCTTTAACAAAATATTTTTATTTATATCTTTTTTACTACTTATCAGTCAAATTATCAATCGAATTTTATTAATTAAATTTTAATATTTTCAACAATAACTTTCATAAACATGTGAAAATCATCACATTCAATGATATGATTCACAAGTATGCACCTAACTAACGATACATACTTGTGAAAGTTTTAAAAAGTTGCAATTTAATTAATTGAACTTACAGTATTTTTCACGGTAGGTTTTAACTTCTTCAACAATTTCATCAACCTCTAAAACCATTTCCATCATACTTACTTGCTCTTCATAAACATCTTCATCAATTTCATTCTTAACTTCTGGTTCTAGCACATGGTAAACTCTGAGTCCTAACTGGACTCCTGCCAATGGACCTGCAAAAGTAGGATCACCATTAGTAACAGTTTCAGCTGCTAGTCCAGAAGCTTCTGCTTCTGCTCCACCTAAAACAATTACTAAGTTCTCTTCACCATGTTCCTCAGCAAATTCTTTAATCCTCTTTTGATTTTCAAGATCCATAGCTCCTGCAGCAGTTCAGACGAAGCACTCAGTAGAACCAAAAATTACTTCGGCTCCAGTTGTCTCTAAGCATTCTCTGATTGCAGGAGCTGGGATTCCATCTCTATCACCAATAATAACTACTTTCTTACCATCTAACATCTTCCCACCTCCTCTGATACCTTCTAAGTATTAAACTATTCTATAAGATAATTGTTATACATTTAAAGAGTAATATAATCTTGATTATGTATCTTTTTTAACAACATATCTTTAATATCTTAGCCCATACTATAATTTCTTAAAAATAATCAAAAAAGCTGTTTTTTCGACAAAATTAATTTTGTCGAAAAAACAGCTTTTATTTCAATATTTAATTAATTATTAAAATATCTTTAAGTATTGATCCAACTCCCATTGATGAACCTGAGTTCGATAAACATCCCATTCTATCTGTTTCGCTTCTACAAAACGATTGAGTATATGTTCCCCTAATGCTTCTTTAATCACTTCATCTCGTAATAAATACTGCACCGCTATATTAATATCTCCTGGTAAACTATCAATACAAGCATCTTCTTTTGCACATTCACTCATATCATAGATATTATCAACAACCTCTTTAGGAGGTTCAATTTTATTCTTAATCCCATCTAACCCTGCTTTCAACATCACAGCTGTAGCTAAATAAGGATTAGCTGCTGGATCAGGATTTCTCAACTCAACCCTTGTTCCTAGACCTTGAGCATCTGGAATCCTAACTAATGCACTTCGATTAGAAGCTGACCAAGCAATATAGACTGGTGCTTCATATCCGGGTACCAATCGCTTATATGAATTGATAGTTGGATTAGTTAGAGCTGTCATCCCTTTAGCATGCTTGATTAATCCACCAATATAATAATAAGCAATCTGACTTAAACCCAATCGATCATCTGGATCATAAAAAGCATTCTCTTTCCCTTTAAATAAAGATTGATTCATATGCATCCCTGAACCAGCTTCACTAAAGATCGGTTTAGGCATAAAGGTTGCGTGCAAATCATGCTCATTAGCAATTGCTTTAGTAACAAATCTAAAAGTGGCAATATTATCTGCTGCAGTTAAAGCATCTGAATATTTAAAGTCGATCTCATGTTGACCAGGCGCTACTTCATGATGAGAAGCTTCTACATCAAAACCCATCTTCTCTAATGCTAATACAATATCTCGTCTAGTATCTTGGCCCAAATCTGATGGTCCTAGATCGAAATAACCACCTTGATCATTAGTAATTGTCGTTGGCTCTCCATTATCACCCTTCTCAAATAGGAAAAATTCTGGTTCTGGGCCAACATACATCGTATAGCCCATCTCTTCTGCTTCTTGTAAAACTTTTCTCAAAATATTTCTTGGCCCACCTACAAATGGCTTGCCATCTGTAGTATAAACATCGCAGATCAATCGAGCTACTGCTCCCCCAACCTTCGGTCGCCAGGGGAAGACAGTAAATGTATCATAATCTGGTTTTAAGTACATGTCAGATTCTTGAATTCGAGTAAAACCATCAATTGATGATCCATCAAACATAATTTCTCCATCTAATGCTTCTTCTAATTGTTCAACTGTAATCGCTACATTCTTAATAATCCCTAGAATATCAGTAAATTGTAACCTAATAAATTTAACATTCATTTCCTTAGCTTGTTGCAATACATCTTCCTTAGTCAACTTGCTCACAGTACTTCCTCCTTGAAATTCATATTGGCTTTATATTAACTTCATAATGTTAATCTTAACAGAGAAAGCATTGGGTGTCAAGTCTATGTTAGGTTTTGTTTAATCTATTTTTCTTGCTTTAAATTTTCTAAAACTTCCCCAATACAATTTAAATTAAATAATCTGCTCTCTACCAAAATATCAATTATATCTCTTTCTCATCCGTGAACTAGGAATCTTCAGTTCTTTTCTATATTTAGCAACCGTTCTTCGTGAAATATCTATTCCCCTCTCTGCTAACTGTTGACTGATCTTTTGATCACTTAAGGGTTTGCTGGGATCTTCATTAGCAACTACTTCTTGTAACTGCTGCTTAACACTCACAGCTGATACTTGACCATTTTTAGTATCAATACTACCACTGAATAAGAACTTCATCGGGAATAAACCGTAAGGGGTCTGAATATACTTATTGCTGGTAGCTCTACTGACTGTAGATTGATGCATCTCAATCCGATCAGCAACCTCTTTCATAGTTAATGGCTTTAAATACCTTAATCCTTTTTCCAAAAATTCGTGTTGTACATCTATTAACTCTTGAACTATATTATAAACCGTTCTTCTTCTTTGTTCTATACTCTTAACCAACCATAAGGCAGATTCTAATTTCTCTTCCATATATCCTTGTAATCCATCTTTTGACTTGTTTTTAGCCAATAATCTTTTATAATATTTACTGATTCGTAAAGTAGGGAAACTAAAATCATTCAAGATAGTTACATACCTATCATTAACCTTCTTGACAATAATATCAGGTTCTATATAACTATTATCAGTAACTACTTTCTCAAATTTATTAGCTGGTACAGGATCTAGTGTCTTGATTAAATCAATTAATTGTTGAGCACGAATCGGTTTAATCTTTAAACTTTTCGCAATTTTTCTGATTTGGTTTTTACTTACTTCTTTTAAATGCTCACTAACAATCTCTTTAGCCAATTCAATTTCTTGCCTATTTCTATTGCTTTCTAACTCTTCTAATTGAACTACTAGTGCTTCTTCCATCCCTGAAGTAGCTATTCCTACCGGGTCAAATCTCTTTATCTTCTCTAAAATTCTCTCAATCTCGCTTATAGCCACTTCCAATTCTGTAGCCAATCTATCAGCATCATTAAAAAATCCTGATTGATCCAAGTTACCGATTATTTGCTCTCCAATCTCTTCTTCACACGAATCAGTAACAACTAATTTTAACTGTTGTCTTAAATATTCGTCTAATGTCATCTTTTTAGCAACAAAGTTTTCATAATTAATCTCCTCTTGATCAGTTGTGTAATTAGTATAATCGGTTCCTGAGGAATTATAATCATCCTCTAATTCCAATAAAGGATTCTCCATCATCTCATCATCTATATAATCCTTTAATTCTAAAGAGGAAAGTTGTAACAATTCTATAGCCTGCTGCAACTTAGGAGTCATCACTAATTGCTGCTCTTGTTTAATGTCCAGATTATAATTTAATTCCATCATCTTACTCACCTCTTTCAGCTCTTTACTTATAGTTTACTATAAAAAAAACAACTACTCAAGTCTGAGTAGTTGTTAGCAATAACTTCCCAAAAAATCTTCAATTTTTTGGGAAGTAGATAAAGATAAAACTTGATCAGTTATTTCTTTAGCCTGTTGGATAGTTAAATTTCTAATAACTTCTTTAACTTCGGGAATAGAGACTGCACTCATACTAAATTCATCCAATCCAACCCCTACTAAAAACGGGGTCAACCTTCTATCCCCTGCCATTTCACCACACATTCCAACCCAACTATCATGCTTATGAGCAGCTTCAACTACCCGTTTGATCAATCGTAATATTGCTGGATGGAAAGGCTGATATAGAACAGCTACGTGTTCATTCATCCGATCAGTAGCAGTAGTATATTGGATTAAATCATTGGTCCCAATACTGAAAAAATCAACTTCTTTAGCCAATAAATCGGCAATCATCGCTGCAGCAGGAACTTCAATCATCATCCCTACTTCAAGCTCTCGATTGAAGTCGAACCCTTCTTTAGTCAAATCCTCTTTAACCTCTGCTAAGATCTGATTAGCAGCTTGTAATTCTTCTAATGATGAAATCATAGGATACATAATCTTAATTTGTCCATACCTACTAGCCCGTAAAATAGCCCGCAACTGTGCTTTAAAGATGTCTGTTCGCTCTAAAGAGATCCTGATTGCTCGATAACCAAGGAATGGATTCATCTCATCTGGTAGATCTAAATAGGAAAGCTCTTTATCACCACCAATATCCAAGGTTCTAATAACCGTTGGCCCGTCTATTCTTTCTGCTACTTCTTTATAAGCTTCAAATTGCTCTTCTTCTGTAGGTAGTGACTCACGATCCATGTACAAAAATTCACTGCGATATAAACCTATTCCTTCAGCTCCATTTTCTAAAGCACTATCTAAATCAGCAGGTGTTCCAATATTTGCTGCAAGTTCAACCCGATGACCATCCTCAGTCTCAGCAGGCAACTCTTTGAGCTTAGTCAACCTCTCCTGCCGCTTCTGATAATCTGCTAATTTTTCTTGATACTCTGCTAATTGCTCTTCAGTAGGCTCAACAATTACAACTCCAGCAACTCCATCGACTATGACAGTAGTTCCTGTCTCTACAGCCTCTAAGAGTTCCTTGGCCCCTACTACAGCTGGAATCCCTAATGAACGAGCCATAATAGCAGTATGAGAAGTTCGACCTCCAATCTTAGTAGCAAAGCCCAAAACTTGTTCTTTGTCAACTTGAGCTGTATCAGACGGAGTTAAATCATCAGCAATCAAAATAACTTCCTGTTCTAAATCAGCCACAGATTGAGCTTCAAGTCCCAATAAATTTCTTAAAATCCGATCACCAACATCACGAATATCACTGGCCCGTTCTTTCATATATTCATTATCCATATTAGAAAAAATAGTAGCAAACTCTTCTATAGTCTCACCTAAAGCTGCTTCTACATTAATAGCCTCAGCTTCAATCTTATTCTCAATAGCTGAAATCAGCTCCGGATCATCTAAAACCATTAAATGGGCTTGAAATATTTCAGCTTGCTCACTACCCATCTCTGCTTTTACTTTCTCCTTAATAGCTGTCAGCTGTTTTTTAGAAGCTGACATTGCTTCTTCTAACTTAATTTTTTCCTTAGCAACATCTTCAACCTTGACTCTATCATAAGAAAGCTCTTCTTCTAAGACCAACACTTCTCCAATGGCAATCCCTGGAGATGCTGCAACTCCATTTATTTTACTCAACTTATATCCTCTCCTTACTCATCAAATCCACTTGCAATCAACTCCACTACAGCAGTAACTGCTTCTTTTTCATCCTCACCTTCTGCTCTAACCGTAATTTCTGTCTGTTGACTAACTCCTAAACTCATAATTCCCATAATACTTTTAGCATTTGCTTCATTATCATCTTTAACCAATTTAATTTCAGATTGATAATTATTCGCCTCTTGAACAATTAAAGAAGCAGGACGAGCATGAATTCCAGCACTACTAGCAACTATAACTTGTTCTTCAGTCATCTTATTCCCTCCATAAATTTTAGTTTTATATTCTTGATTCACTTATAAATTATGCAAATTAAGTTCCAAAATCATTTATAAAGGTACTAATTAATGTTCATACTTATTATAAGTATGATTTAAGGATTATATGCAATTAACTGATTCTAATTATAATTAAAAAGCTAATATAAGCTTGTTTCTAATAATTTCAGAAAACAATATGATTTTTTTAACCTTCACTTAACCTTAAACATAAAAAAAGAACAACTGCTTGATAGTTTTTACCAAACAATTGTTCTTTTTTACCAACTTCAATCGACCAATCCATACTTTCTAGCCTTAGCAGTAACGGTCTTATGGGTAATCCCTAACGCCTTACCAGCAGCATTAAAGCTACGATGCTTCTCTAAAGCTAACTTAATAATCTCTTTTTCATAATCTTGCCAAGTAGCTACTTCTCCATCTGCTTGTAAACTGACCAAAGCATCATCCCCTTGGTAGCCTTGTTTTAAGTAATCTGGTAGATCATCTACTGTAATTTGAGCTGTTTCAGTAAAATTAATTGCTCGCTCAATTATATTCTGTAACTCCCTTACATTGCCGGGCCAAGAATATTCAGCTAACAACTGTAGAGCAGCTTGGGAAATACTATCAACCCTCTGATCCAACTTAGCTGCTAGCTTAGTCAAGAAATGCTCAGCTAATAAAGGTATATCCCCTTTTCTCTCCCGTAATGATGGTAAGATAATGGGGATTACATTTAAGCGATAGTATAAATCTTCCCTAAACTCTCCTTCTTCCACCATCTCTTCTAAATCACGATTAGTAGCAGTAATAATCCTAATATCAACCTCAATATTTTCTACTCCACCAACCCGCTCAAAACTTCTCTCTTGTAAAACACGTAGTAATTTGACCTGTAATTCACTCAGTAACTCACCTATCTCATCCCAAAAAATTGTTCCGCCATCTGCCAGTTCAAATTTGCCGATCTTATTATTAACTGCTCCTGTAAAAACACCTTGCTGGTGACCAAACAACTCACTTTCAATCAAATTAGGAGGAATGGCAGCACAGTTAACTCTGATAAAAGGTTCACTCTTACGATCACTAGCATAATGGATCGCCTCTGCAACCAACTCCTTACCAGTTCCACTTTCTCCTCTAACCAAAACGGTCGAAGTAGTTTCTGCTAAAGCCTTGACTTCTTTTAATTCTCCCGATAATTTCTCTAAAGTGGAAATATCTTAAAAAACCGCAATCCCACCTACTACTTGTCCCTCAATAATGATTGGGCTCCTATTAGTTATAATTGTAGCTTGATTGATCTCTTGACATCTTCCAATTTCAGGTGTTGCTGCTTGAATAATCTCCTTCAGTCTAGAGTTAGGAATAACATCAGTTATATCTTCTCCCATTACCTGGTGGGTAGATAGACCTGTAATCTCCTCTGCTGCTGGATTAAAGGTCATTATTCTTCCATATCGATCAACAATAAACCCCATTAGCAATATTATTAAATACCTTTTCTACAGTTAAAGTAGTCTGCTGTAAGAGTTGATCTACTTCATTTTGTACCTGTTTACTCTCTAAATTGAACTCCCCTGCTAAAAATTGTATAAATTCAGCTAAAGACTCTAAAGCATTAGAGCCTTTACTTACTACTAACATTTAATCTTGATATCTAATATTTGAGGAAGTCAATGCAATTAAGTTACTGGTAGGAAGAAGATTGGTTTCATCTTTACCAATAAATAATTTATCTTGATATTTATTCTGAATTTTGGTTGCTTGTCTAACAATTATAGCTGCCACCCGAGCATGGAGACCTTTCTGATGCTGAAAAATCATCCATTCCTGTGCTTCCATTTTTCTCCCCCTCTATTATGGTCATCCCACTTAACCTTAGTGTGAACCTCTCCACCTAAATCAGAAACAAGATTTAGATGGAGCTTCTCCTACGAGTGGAAAAACCATTTCACTCTTC
>NZ_JALKBX010000039.1 GCF_023227745.1 Natroniella acetigena
TTTAGCCCTCTCGAAACTGATTTTGAAGTTTATTGGTTGCAGATTTTAATTTTAAAAGTGAAACTATATATCAATAAGCTGTAAAGGTTATGTAACAGAAGAGCTTTTGATTAAATATTATGATGATGAACATATTAAGATAGAAGAGGAAATTTATTTATGGATTGATCAAAGTAAAGAATCTAAATTAAGCCAAATTTAATGGAGGGAAATAATATGACAAGAGTTGATGGAAGAGAAGCTAATGATCAATTAAGAGAGATTAAAATAACTAGAGATTTTACTAAGTATGCAGAAGGTTCAGTATTGATTGAAGCAGGAGATACTAAAGTGATCTGTAATGCTTCAGTAGAAGATAGAGTTCCTTATTTTTTACGTGGTCAAAACCAAGGTTGGTTAACGGCAGAGTATTCAATGTTACCTAGAGCAACTCAAGATAGAAATATTAGAGAAGCAGCTAAAAGGAAACTGAGTGGTAGAACTCAAGAAATTCAACGTTTAATAGGTAGAGCATTACGTTCAGCAGTCGATTTAGAAGCCCTAGGAGAACGGACTATTTGGATTGATTGTGATGTTATTCAAGCTGATGGTGGAACACGAACAGCAGCCATTACAGGAGCATTTGTAGCTATAATTGATGCCTTTAATTATATGGTAGCAGAAGGAATGATTGAAAAGATACCGGTTAATGATTTTGTTGCTGCAGTAAGTGTAGGAATTGTAGATGGAGAGTTATTATTGGATTTATGTTTTGGAGAAGATTCTAATGCTAAAGTTGATCTGAATTTAGTAATGACTGGGCAGGGTGAAGTGATAGAAATTCAAGGAACAGGAGAAGAAAATCCTTTTTCACGAGAAAACTTACTTAAATTAGTTGAATTAGCTGAGCAAGGAATTAAAGAATTGGTAAAATATCAAAAAGAGTCTCTAGGAGAGAATTCTGAGTTTGCCAAGGAGGAATAAGAATGAAAGTCTTTTTAGCTACTGGAAATAAGAATAAGGTTAAAGAAATGAAGCAAATTTTAGCTGATACAGAGATTGAAATTTCATCCCAGGCTGATATTGGAACTTTTCCAGAGGTAGTAGAAGATGCTACTACTTTTACTGGGAATGCCTTAAAAAAGGCAAGAGAGTTCGGTCAACATACTAAATTACCTGCAATAGCCGATGACTCTGGCTTAGTAGTAGAGGCTTTAGATGGGCAACCTGGAGTTTATTCAGCCCGTTTTGCTGGGGAAGATGCAACAGATGAGGAAAATAATCAAAAGTTACTAGATTCTTTAAAAGGGGTTCCGATGGAAAAACGAACTGCTTATTTTAGTTGTGCTATGGCATTTGTAACTCCTGAAGGAGAAGAAAAAGTAGTACAAGGAAAGTGCGAAGGACGGATTGCTTTAGAGCCAAAAGGTGAAGGAGGTTTTGGTTATGATCCTTTATTTATTGTAGATGATTATGAGCAAACATTTGCCCAAATGGGATCTGAAGTTAAAAATCAGATTAGTCATCGAGCCAATGCCTTAGAAAAGATAAAGAATTTTTTGGTGGATTGGAAGGTGAGTAAATAATGAAGGTTGCTATCTTTAGTGATAGTCATGGGCAAGGTTGGAGGATCAATCAAGTATTAAATGAAGTATCAGGGATTAATTACTTAGTATTTGCAGGTGATAAATTTGCTGACTTAAATGAGGTTAAGTTAGATGGGTTTGAAGAAGTAGTAGCGGTAAGAGGGAACCATAACTTCAATCCTGAGTTGCCGAGAGAAAAGGTGGTTGAGATAGCAGATAAGAAGCTTTTTATAACTCATGGCGATAATTATAATATTAAATATGGTTTAGATACAATTTACTATCGAGCTGAAGAGTTAGCAGTAGATATAGTTGTTTTTGGTCATACACATTCACGATTTATTAAAGAAGATAATGGGATTTTATTCTTTAATCCAGGCAGTATATCTCTACCGAGAGATGGAGCTGCTCCAGCTTATGGAATAATCGAAATTAATAATGGAGAGATAACAGCTGAACATTATGATTTCATAAAATAAGATCTAAGGATGAGATAACTAGAGTAATCTGGAGCAAACAATACAAAATCGCTATTAATCATATTTGATGATTAATTTATAGTTTTGACCTTAGTTGTTTTTTTAGTTATACTTTTAAATGTTCTAGACAAAAGAGTAATCAGTGCCTGTAGCTCAGCTGGACAGAGCAACGGCCTTCTAAGCCGTGGGTCGGGGGTTCGAATCCTCCCAGGCACGCCATTAAAATCACTGAATAATTAATATTGAATATTTAATAGTGAAAATCAATTGTGTTTATGCTTCTAATTAATTGTTAAATATTAATTATTAAATGTTAAGTGCTCTTTATATGTGGTGGGTGTAGCTCAGTTGGTTAGAGCGCAGGATTGTGGCTCCTGAGGTCGTGGGTTCAAATCCCATCATCCACCCCAAAAAAACAGATGAGAGTTGATAATTGATAATTGATAATTGACAGTTGAAATTCAAAAGTTTTTATTGTTTTAACTATAAACTATACACTATCAACTATCAATTGATATTATGTGCCTGTAGCTCAACTGGATAGAGTGACAGACTTCGAATCTGGAGGTTGGGGGGTTCCTCTCAGGTGCGCCAAAAATTACGGATAAAAGTGAATAGAGAACAGAGAATAGTCAAATTAAAGATTTAATAAAAATGATGAATGCTGAGTAAATAAAGAAAATTAAATTTAATTATTATATAACCTCGGAACGACTTCAATCTAGTCGTGCCCCGAGGTATTGTTTTTATTTAGAAATTTTATTAATAAAATTCTCTTGTTTGTTAAATATATTTAATATGATATAATAAAATAATATGGAGGAGATATAATATATATCTAGAAGTAATTCTTTATGGAAAAGAAATAAAATGAAATAAAAATTATATACATGCGTATAATATTATAAGGAGGAAAGATAAATGAATGTAACTAAAGAAAAAATTGAGGAAAATAAAGTTGAATTGAATGTAGAAATTGATGAAAACAAGGTAGATGAAGCTCTGGATAAAGCTTATCAAAAAATAGTTAAGGAAGTAGAAATTGATGGATTTAGAAAAGGTAAAGTACCAAGAAGTATTTTAGAAAAAAGATTTGGTAAGGAAGTTTTACATAAGGATGCTTTAGATATTTTAATTCCTCAGAACTATCATCAAGCTATTACAGAAGCAGAAATTGAACCGATTGACCAGCCAGAAATTACTGATGTATTTATTGAGGAAGGAAAGCCTGCTACTTTTATTGCTGAAGTAGAAGTCAAGCCAGAGGTTGAATTAGGGGATTATGCAGGACTTGAAATTGAAAAAGAAGAGGTTGAAGTAACTGATGAGCAGTTAGAAAATGAATTGAAAACTAAGCAACATCAGCATTCGCAATTAGTTGTCACTGATAAAGAAGAAGTTGAAGATGGGGATCATGTTTTAATCGACTTTGAAGGTTCTTTAGATGGAGAACCATTTGAAGGTGGTAGCGGAGAAGATTATAATTTAGAAATTGGTTCTGGACAATTTATTCCAGGTTTTGAGGAGCAATTAATTGGTGCTAAAGTTGGAGAAGAGACAAAGGTTGAAGTTACATTTCCTGAAGAGTATCAAGCTGCTGAATTAGCTGGGCAAGATGTAGTTTTTAAAGTTACAGTTAAAGAGATTAAGGAGAAAGAAGTTCCTGAATTGGATGATGAATTTGCTAAGGATTTAGAATTTGATTCCTTGGACGATTTAAAAGAGAGTATTAGTCAGCAGTTGACTGATGAAGCTGAAGAGAAAGCAAAAAGGGAGTATGAAAACAAACTGATTGAAGAGATAGCTAGTAGTTCTGAAGTTAATATTCCTGAAACAATGATTGAACAAGAGATTGAAGATATGTTGAATCAATTTAAAATGCAGATTCAGCAACAAGGAATTGAGTTTGAGCAGTATTTAGAAATGTCTGGATTAAATGAAGAAGAAATGAAGGAAGAGTATAGAGAACAAGCTGAGCAAAGAATTAAAGCTAATTTAACATTAGAAGCAATTGCAGAAGAAGAAGGAATAGAAGTCAGTGAAGAAGAAATAGATGAACAAGTAGCTGACATTGCTGAACGGCAGGGACAAGAAGAAGAAATGGTTAAATCTTTCCTACAGATGCAAGGTCAATTAGATGCTTTGGTAAATAGCTTGAAAATGCAAAAAACGGTTGAGTTTTTGGTTGAAAATAATTAAATTAAGATTAATAAGTTTAAAATTGCTAAAGATGGGTATATATATAAAGGGAGGTTGAAAATATGAATTTAGTTCCTATGGTGGTAGAACAGACTAATCGTGGAGAGCGTTCCTATGATATTTATTCTCGATTATTAAAAGATAGGATCGTGTTTATTGGAAGACCTATTGATGATCAAGTAGCTAATTCTGTAATTGCCCAGTTATTATTTTTAGAAGCTGAGAATCCTGATAAGGATATATATATATATATTAATAGCCCTGGTGGTTCAGTGACTTCTGCCTTAGCAATGTATGATACAATTCAATATATTAAACCAGATGTATCTACAATTTGTATGGGGTTAAGTGCTAGTGCTGCTGCTTTATTATTAGCAAGTGGGACAGATGGGAAACGTTATTCATTACCATATTCAAGAATTATGATTCACCAGCCAATGGGTGGTGCTAAAGGTCAAGCTACAGATATTGAAATTCAAGCCCAAGAGATCTTATTATTAAAGAAGAATATTAATGAAATTTTATCTAAGCATACTGGACAGTCAGTTGAAAAGATTGAAGAAGACGTAGAACGTGATTACTTTATGTCAGCTCAAGAGGCTAAAGAATATGGTGTTATTGATGAGGTTATCTCTCGACAGAGTGAGTTGGAAGCATAGACTACTAAAGAGGTGATAAAATGTTCAAATTTGGTGACGAGAAAGGGCAATTGAAGTGCTCTTTCTGTGGTAAAGTTCAAGACCAAGTGCAGAAACTTGTAGCTGGCCCAGGAGTTTATATTTGTGATGAATGTATTGAATTATGTAATGAAATAATTGAAGAAGAATTGAATGAAGAAGTTGAATTGAATTTAGATACTGTACCTAAGCCTAAAGAGATAAAATCAATTTTAGATGAGTATGTAATTGGGCAAGAACGTGCTAAAAAAGCACTAGCTGTAGCTGTTTACAATCATTATAAGCGTGTTAACTCAGGAATGAAAGTTGATGATATTGAGTTAGAAAAGAGTAATATTTGTATGGTAGGGCCAACAGGTTGTGGGAAGACTCTATTAGCTCGAACATTGGCTCGGATATTGGATGTGCCATTTGCAATTGCTGATGCTACCTCCTTAACTGAAGCAGGTTATGTGGGGGAAGATGTAGAGAATATTTTATTGAAATTAATTCAAGCTGCTGATTATGATATTGAAAAAGCAGAAAAAGGAATTATTTATATTGATGAAATAGATAAGGTAGCTCGTAAATCTGAGAATCCTTCTATTACTCGTGATGTATCAGGTGAAGGGGTTCAGCAATCTCTATTGAAGATATTAGAAGGAACAGAAGCAAGTGTTCCTCCTCAAGGAGGAAGAAAGCATCCTCATCAAGAGTTTATTCAAATTGATACTTCAAATATTCTCTTTATTTGTGGTGGTGCCTTTGATGGTTTAGGTAAAGTAATTAAATCTAGGATAGATGAAAAGGTACTCGGATTTGGTGCAGATATTAAGAGTAAAGAGGAAGAAGAAATTGGTGAAGTATTGAAACATGTTATGTCCCAAGATTTATTAAAATATGGTTTGATTCCTGAATTTGCAGGAAGAATTCCAGTGATTGTTACATTGAATAAGTTAAATGAAGAAGAATTAATTGAAATTTTAACTGAACCACGTAATGCACTAGTAAAGCAATATACTAAGTTCTTTGAATTAGATAATGTTAAATTAGAGTTTACTGAAGAAGCTTTAAGTGCTATTGCTGAGCGGACTATAGATCAAGAGACTGGAGCTAGAGGATTGCGTTCAGTAGTTGAGGAAGCAATTCTGGATATCATGTATGATATCCCTTCACAAGAGGATATTGCAAAATGTATTATTAATGAAGATGTGATTAATAACGATGCTACTCCGCAATTAATCAAAATAGATGACCCTAAAGAAGAAACTGCTTAAATTTAAGCAGTTTCTTCTTTATTATAAGGATAAAAACCCCCTTGAAAGCTAATACTAAATATTGATTAATTAAAATTTTTCAAGGGGGAGTTTTATGAATTTTGCTTTAAATGCTTTTAGTTTAATTCAATTTTTCTTTGCTATTGTGATTGGTATGTATTTTTGGAATATGTTACAGAAACAACGTAGTAGTAAAAAAGCTATTAACAGAGAATCGAAAAAGGAAATGGAAAAATTACATAAGATGAGAAGCAGATCATTGACAGAACCTTTATCAGAGAAGATAAGACCTAGTGATTTTTCTGAAATAGTGGGTCAAAAGGAAGGTTTAAAATCTTTACGAGCTGCCTTATGTGGTCCCAATCCTCAACATGTGATTATTTATGGGCCTCCGGGAGTAGGTAAGACTGCAGCTGCTAGATTGGTACTGGAAGAAGCAAAGAAGAATTCTGATTCTCCTTTCGATGCTGAATCTAAATTTATAGAATTAGATGCAACGACAGCTCGATTTGATGAACGAGGTATTGCTGATCCATTGATTGGAACGGTTCATGATCCGATTTATCAAGGAGCAGGTGCAATGGGAACTGCTGGAATTCCGCAACCTAAACCAGGAGCAGTAACTAAAGCTCATGGTGGGATGTTATTTATAGATGAAATTGGTGAGTTACATCATATTCAAATAAATAAATTATTGAAAGTTTTAGAGGATAGGAAGGTCTTTTTAGAAAGTTCTTATTACCATGAGGAAGATGATAACATTCCTCGTCATATCCATGAAATTTTTCAAAGTGGATTACCAGCAGATTTTAGATTAGTAGCTGCTACAACTAGGAGACCAGAGACTATACCACCTGCTATACGATCCCGTTGTTTGGAAATATTCTTCAGTTTACTAACCCCTTCTGATATCGAAAAGATTGCTCGAACAGCAATAGAAAAAATAGATTTTGATGTTGATCAACAAGTAATTGAGATCATTAAAAAGTATGCTGTTAATGGACGACAAGCTGTTAATATGATTCAGACAGCAGGAGGAATTGCTTTAACTTATGATCGAGAGGAAATTATTGTGGAGGATATAGAAAGAGTAGTTATGAATGGACAATATAGACCACGTCCAACCGATGAGATTCCTGATGGTCCTAAAGTTGGTGTTGTTAATGGTTTAGCGGTAATGGGGGCCAATATTGGAACTGTTGATCAATTAGAAGTAGCAGTAACCAAGGTAGGTGCTGGATCTGGAAAGTTAAATATTACAGGAGTAGCTGAAGAAGAAGAGCAAGGTAATCGTCATAAAAAAATTAGAAGAAAGAGTATGGTTAAAGGTTCTGCTGAAAATGTAATTACTGTGTTAAAGAAAATAGTAGATATTGATTTAAAGGATTACGATATTCATATTGACTTTACAAGTGATGCTGTTGTTGATGGTCCATCTGCAGGAGTTACAATGGCAGTAGCTTTATATTCAGCGTTAACTGGAAAAGCAATCGATAATAAAGTAGCTATGACAGGTAAAATCTCTATTAATGGTGTTATTAGACCGATAGGTGGGATTATCCCTAAGGTAAAAGCTGCTATTAGAGCTGGAGTGGATAAGATTTTGATTCCTACCGATAATTGGCAAGAAATATTTAATGAAGATGAATTTTCTGAAGTTGAGATTATAAAGATTAAGAATTTGACAGAAGCTTTAAAACAAGCAATAGCAGAGCAAGAAGAAAATGATAATGAAGTGGAGCTTGAATTAAATCCAGAGACTTACTCTGCTCCTTTAGTTTAAACTTATTTATTATTAATAAAATAGATTAATTGTTAAGAACTATAATATTTTTAAAGCTATGTGCAGGAGATTAGATAAAGTAATAGAATAATAATGTACAGTAGATTATCAATGGAGGTGTAGTTATGGCTGAAGAAAGCAAGAAAGAAGAAGTTGAAAATAAAAATAGTAGACCCTTATTGGCATTGCGAGGAGTAGTGGTTTTTCCTAATATGATGCTTCCGCTATTGGTGGGAAGAGATAAATCAATTAAAGCGTTAGAAGAAGCTATGGTTGAAGATAAAGAAATTTTATTAGCTGCTCAGCATGATGAAACGATTGACGAACCAGTTACGGATGATATATATAAATTAGGTACAATTTCTAAAATTAAACAATTAATGAGATTGCCAGATGGAACGATTAAGATCTTAGTTGAGGGTTTGAGAAGGGCTAAAATTGAAGATTTTTTACAGGAAGCTCCTTACTTTAAAGTTACTATTACTGATGTAGAAAGTGATGAAGAAAAAAATACGGAGATAGAAGCTTTGATGAGGAGTGTAATTAATAAATTTGAAAAATATGTCAAATTAAATAAGCAGATTCCATCAGAAACGATGATGACTATTACTAATTTAGAAAATCCAGGTCGTTTAGTAGATATAATTACTTCTCATATGTCATTAAAAGTAAAACAAGAACAAGAAATTTTAGAAGCAATCTCTTATCGAAAACGATTAGAAAAAATATATAATATTTTAGAAAAAGAAGTGGAGATTTTAAAGGTTAAGGATAAAATTAATAATGAAGTTAAAAAACAGGTTGAAAAAAGGCAAAAAGAGTATTATTTAAAAGAGCAGATGAAGGCAATCAAAAAGGAATTAGGAGAAGATGGTTGGAACCAAGAAAGTAAAGAATACAAAGAAAGAATAGAAGAAGCTGATCTACCTGAAAATGTTGAAGAAAAGGTGCTAGAAGAAGTGAATAAATTAAGGAAGATGCCTCCTACAGCTAATGAAGCTGTTGTAGTTAGAAATTATTTAGATTGTATTTTAGATTTACCCTGGGATAATTATAGTGAAGATAAATTAATCATTGAGCAAGTGGAAGAGAAACTTAATCAAGATCATTATGGATTAACTGATGTTAAAGAAAGGATTTTAGAGTATTTAGCTGTTAGGAAATTGAGCGAGCAGATGAAGACCCCTATTTTATGTCTGTTTGGTCCACCAGGAGTAGGGAAAACTTCTCTAGGTAGATCAATTGCAGATGCAATTGGAAGAGAGTTTGTGCGACTATCTTTAGGAGGGTTACGTGATGAAGCTGAGATTAGAGGACATAGAAGAACTTATGTAGGTGCTCGACCAGGAAGGATAATTAATGCTATGCGTGATACTGGCACTAAAAATCCAGTCTTCTTATTAGATGAGGTTGATAAAATTAATAGAGATTTTAGAGGAGATCCTGCTTCGGCTTTATTAGAAGTATTAGATCCAGAACAAAATAATGAGTTTAGTGATCATTATTTAGAACTTCCTTTTGATTTATCTGATGTAATCTTTATTACAACAGCTAATGCAACAGATACTATTCCAGCACCATTGTTAGATAGGATGGAAGTGATTAATATTTCAGGTTATACTGAAGAGGATAAGGTACAGATAGCTCAACAACATGTGCTACCAGATATTCTTCAAGATCATGGTTTGACAGAAGGACAGATTAATATTTCTGAAAATGCTTTAAGAAAACTTATTAGACGATATACTCGAGAAGCTGGGGTAAGAACATTAGAACGAAAATTAGCTGCTATCTGTCGTAAAGTAGCTAAAGAAGTTGTAGATGGTAAAGATAAATTGAGTCGAGTAACTGTTAGAAATCTAAAAAAGTATTTAGGAATTCCTAAATATAAGTATGGAACAATAGAAGATGAAAAGAGAGTAGGTGTAGTAACCGGTTTAGCTTGGACTCAAGCAGGAGGAGATATTTTAAATATAGAAATATCAATAATTCCAGGTGAAGGAGAATTGATTTTAACAGGTAAATTAGGAGATGTAATGAAAGAATCGGCCCAAATAGCAATGAGTTATGTGCGTACTAAAACTGAAGAGTTTGATTTTATTGAAGACTTTTATAAAAAGTATGATATTCATGTTCATATTCCACAAGGTGCTATTCCTAAGGACGGACCATCAGCAGGAATAACATTAGCCACAGCATTAGTATCTGCCTTAAGCAATGAGCCAGTTAGCGGAAGAGTAGCTATGAGTGGTGAAATAACTCTACGTGGGAGGGTATTACCTGTGGGAGGAATTAAGAGTAAGGTTTTAGCAGCTCATCGAGCAGGTAATGATAAGGTGATCTTATGCCATGAGAACAAGAAAGATTTAGAGGAAGTTCCTGATAATATCAAACGCGATTTAGAGTTTATCTTTGTAAAAAATATGGATCAGGTTCTTGAAGAGGCTATTATAAAGGGGGTTAAGGATGAAAATTAATAATACAGAATTTATACGTAGTGCAGCTAAATTTGAAGATTATCCTCGTCATCACCTTCCTGAAATAGCTTTAGCTGGTCGTTCTAATGTAGGAAAATCATCATTGATTAACAATATTGTTAATCGGCGTAAGATGGCTTTTACCAGTTCTAAACCAGGCAAGACACAGACCATTAATTTTTATAAAGTAGATAATTATTTCTATTTTGTTGATTTGCCTGGATATGGTTTTGCTAGGGTTCCTCAAGAGGTTAAAGATGAATGGGGGAGAATGATTGAAACTTATTTATTTAATCGGAGGAATTTAGAGAGTGTATTATTGATAATAGATGCTAGACATAAACCAACAGATGATGATCTAATGATGTATAATTGGTTGGTGGAGATGAATATGCCTACTTTAGTAGTAGCTACTAAGATAGATAAGGTTAAAAATAGTCAACGAAATAAACAGAAGAGATTAATTAATAAAAAATTAAGTTTGACTGAATTTACTCCATTTACTTTCTTTTCGGCTGAAACTGGAGAAGGTAAAGGGCGGGTAATGGAATTTATTAGTCAATTTATCGATTAAAAACTAATAAATCTTGAAAAGTTAGGTAATAATATTATGTATAATATTGCCTAACTTTTTTTAGTATTAGCATAAATAGGTTTCCTATTTTTGAGTTCCTTGTAGAAATATAGCGAATTATAAAGGGATTTTATAATTAATCGTGAATATAAAACTCTAAGATTAGGTTAACTACAAGAGGGGGTAAAAATGAAAAAAATAGCTTTAATTGCACATGATAAGAAAAAGTCAGATCTAATTGAATTTGCTCATGAAAATAAGGAGTTATTAAAGAAGTATAGCTTGGTTGCTACTGGAACTACAGGAAGGTTATTAAATGAAAAGACTGATTTAAAAGTAATTAGAATGGCTTCTGGACCATTAGGAGGGGATCAGCAGATTGGAGGGCAAGTGGCGAGTAAAGAAGTAGAAGCTGTCATCTTTTTAAGGGATGCTTTAACTGCTCAACCTCATGAACCGGATGTAAGTGCTTTGTTGAGGATTTGTGATGTACATAATATTCCATTAGCTACTAATTTGGCTACTGCTAGTATGCTGATCAGTTGTTTGGAGTAAATTTAATTGTAGCTGTTGACAAGTAGTTTAAATAGTTATATTATATATTTAAAATGAAATAATTAGTGAAGGCGTTGAAGGAGAGTAGTAGGTTAATTATTTTCTTGTTAGAGAGGAGTGCTTTAAGCTGAGAGGCATTCTAAGAAAGGTTAACTGAAGTCGCTCTAGAGCTGTCAAGCTGAAATTAGAGTAGGCTGGACCGGTATCTGACCGTTAGCAGGAATTGAGTGGAGTCTTATAATGAGAGCTATTAGTGCATGGCTAGTAGTTGATATTATGATTAATTAAGGTGGTACCGCGGAGATTAGTTACTCTTTCGTCCTTAGTAATTTGGATGGAGGGGTTTTTTTAATTTTTGTTATATTACAATTATGTGTCAGTGTCAGTAATCCGTGTCAGTAAAAAATCAAGTTCAAAACCTCTATGATTTAAAGGGGTTAGCGGGTTTGAATTTCACAGACACAGACACAGACACAGACACAGACACAGACACAGACTACTGACACTATATATCAATTTAGTTTCATGTTTAAGTGAATTATCAAGTGAGGGAGGAATAAAAATGGATAAACAAAAAAATCTTTCAACAACGTATGACCCAGCTCAAGTGGAGGACAAATGGTATAGCCATTGGAAGGAACATGGTTACTTTCAAGCAGAGGCTAATCAGGATAAAGAGCCGTTTACAATTATGATGCCACCACCAAATGTGACTGGGCAGTTACATATCGGACATGCTTTGGATCATACCTTTCAGGATATCCTAATCAGATGGAAGAGGATGCAAGGTTATGAAGCTTTATGGTTACCAGGGACTGATCATGCTAGCATTGCAACTGAAGTTAAGGTTGTTAATAAGATGCGTGAAGAAGAAGGTTTGAGTAAGGATGATATCAGTCGAGAAGAGTTTTTAGAGAGAGCATGGGATTGGACAGAAGAGTATGGGGATACGATTACAAATCAATTACAGCAATTAGGAGTTTCTTGTGATTGGGATCGTGAACGATTTACTATGGATGAAGGCTGTAACCAAGCAGTTAAAGAAGCTTTTGTCCAACTTTATGAAGAAGGTTTAATTTATCGTGGAGATTATATTGTAAATTGGTGTCCTGACTGCTTAACAACATTATCTGATATTGAAGTTGAGCATGAGGAGCAACCAGGTAAGCTGTATCATATTAAGTATCAAATTAAGAATAGTAATCAATATATTGTTGTTGCGACTACAAGACCTGAGACTTTATTAGGAGATACTGCTATAGCTGTTAATCCAGCTGATGAACGTTATCAGAATTTGTTAGGAGAAAAGGTAATTATACCTATTGTTGAGCGAGAAATTGAAGTAGTAGCAGATGAATATGTAGATTCTGAATTTGGTACTGGATTGGTTAAAGTTACTCCTGCCCATGATCCTAATGATTTTGAGATTGGTGAGCGTCATGATTTAGAGGTTATTAAGGTAATAGATGATCAAGCTAGGATGACTGCTGCAGCTGGGAAGTATGAAGGGTTGGATCGTTATCAATGTCGAAAAGATTTAATTGCAGATCTTAAGGAAGCTAATTTGCTAGAAAAGATTGAAGATCATGAACACTCTGTTGGTCAATGTTATCGTTGTGATACTACAGTTGAACCGTTAGTTTCTAAACAGTGGTATGTAGCCATGGAAGAGCTTGCTAAGCCTGCGATTGAGGCAGTTAGGAATGGAGCTACAAATTTTGTTCCTGAACGGTTTGATAAAATATACTTTAATTGGATGGAGAATATCAGGGATTGGTGTATTTCTAGACAACTATGGTGGGGACATCGAATACCAGCTTGGTATTGTCAAGATTGTGAGCAGGTAATTGTCAGTAGAGAAGAGCCTGAAATTTGTTCTGCTTGTGATAGTAGTAATTTAGAACAAGATGAAGATGTATTGGATACGTGGTTTAGTTCTGGGTTATGGCCATTTTCTACTCTGGATTGGCCCGAAGATAATCAAGATTTAGATTATTTTTACCCGACCGATGTATTAGTAACTGGTCGAGATATTATCTTCTTTTGGGTAGCAAGAATGATCTTTATGGCATTGAAGTTTACAGATAAAACTCCTTTTGAAGATGTCTATATTCATGGATTAGTCAGAGATGCTCAAGGAAGAAAGATGAGTAAATCATTGGGCAATGGAATTGATCCATTAGAGGTAATTGAAGAGGTTGGATGTGATACATTAAGAATGACTTTAATTACGGGTAATACTCCTGGAAATGATATTAGATATCGTCCAGAAAAGGTAGAGGCAAGTCGAAATTTTGCCAATAAGTTATGGAATGCTTCTCGTTTTGTATTGATGAATTTAGATGACTTTGATTTAAATGAATTAGATAATAATAAATTAGATTATACTTTGGCAGATCAGTGGATTTTAAGTAGGTTAAATAAGAAGATTAAAAGGGTAACTGAGTTACTTGAAGAATACCAATTTGGACAAGTATCTCAAGAATTATATGATTTTGTTTGGAGAGAATTCTGTGACTGGTATATTGAGTTGATTAAACCGCGTCTGTATCAAGAAGATGATAGCTTAGAGCGACAGACTGCTCAATATGTTATCTGGTTTGTATTGGAGAATATTTTACGCTTACTACATCCGATTATGCCATTTATCACTGAGGAAATATGGCAATATTTACCTGGTGAAGGGGAAAGTATTATGTTAGCTCAATGGCCTGTAGTTGATAAATCAATTATCAATGAGCAGGTAGAGAGTGAAATGCAAGTCATCATGGAAGTTATCAGGAGCATCAGAAATATTAGAAACGAAATGCAGGTTAACCCAGGAAAAGAGATTACTGCTATCTTAACTTCTGATGTAACTGAAAAGTTAGAGATCATTCAAATGGGCCAAGATTATATTGCTGACTTAGCTAAAGTAAGTGAATTAGAAGTTACAGAGGATTTAGAGACAAGACCTGAACAAGCTTCGACAGCAATTACAGAGAAGATAGAGATCATTCTACCATTAGCTGGTATGGTTGATCTAGATAAAGAGATAGTTCGATTGGAAGAAGAGATTGAAGAGATGGAATTTGAGATTAAGCGAGCTGAAGGAAAGTTGAATAATGATGGATTTGTTAATAATGCTCCTGAGCATCTGGTTGAAGAAGAAAGACAGAAGAAAGAAGAGTATACTGCTAAAAAGAAGCAACTTGAAGAGAGGTTAGCAAGTTTAAAAACTTAATTAGAACAAGCCAACGTATAATTTATACGTTGGCTTGTTTAATTCTTTAAGGTTGTAAATGTTTACTTAGACTTAAACTTAATCTGATAATTGTTCTGCTAATTTCTTGCCCCAATCTTCAGCTTCTTGTAAGACATTAGATTGTTCAGTGACCGATTTATTATCGATATTAGGAACGAAGAAATTATCATAATATTCAGTATCTGCTCCTTTAAAGAATAGATCTAGAGTACCTACTACATATTTAAAGCTATCTTCTGATAATGGTTCACCAGCGGTTGAAATAAAGGCACCAATTCTCTTCTTTTCAGTATCAATCAGTGGCTTTTGGAGGATGAATTTGTTGGCCCATAATGCTTGGCAACGATCGATTAGAGCTTTTAATTGTGCAGTAACTGTATTAAAATAAATCGGGGAAGCAAGTAAGATTAAATCAGCTTGATCAAGTTTAGAATAAATATCGATCATATCATCATCAATAATACAGCCTTGCTTTTTTTTACAGTTATAACAAGCAAGGCAAGGTTCGATTTTAAGGTCTTTGATTTGTAAATAATCTAGCTCGAGCTCTGGTTTTGCTTCTTTGAGGCCAGTAATTACTCTTTTTAAAATTTTAGCGTTATTTCCATTGTTATGTGGACTTCCTAAAACAGCTAATCCTTTCATCTGAGAGTTCCTCCTAACATTTAGTTTCTATTTTATATTTAGTGATTATTGCTCAAATTCCTGCTTCTTTTTATTATGTTTAGTGAATTATGTTCTTTAGAGATTTTGGATAACTTTAATTAATAGTTAGCTGAAAACTTATATCATCTGCAATAGAAAGATTACCTCCTAATAAATAGAGTCTGCTTTCAGAGCGAAAAGGTTCAAAGTCTATTCTTCCTTGAAACTATAAAGTTTCTAGAAAATTTTCGGAAGCATTAACTTCTAACTTTAATTGGTTATTAATAGATTCTTGATAATTTTTTAAAAATGATAATAGAAGTGAATGCTGTTCAGTTAGGATAGAGTTTATCTTGAGCCAGCTAGTAGTGAACTTAAATTCTTTCTTATCTAAGGTCGTACCTAGTGATAGACTATAATTACTCATTAGATTCCCCTCCTGAGAGTTTAAAAATAATTAAATAGTGTCTTTAGTATAGGTTTATTCTTTGTTTTATCTTATGTGTTGAAGTTATTTGATTTTAAATTAATATGGGGAATTTAAATTTAAAATAAATAATTAAAGATAGCTTCTTTTTATGATATAATAAAAGAAGGAGTAAAGTAAAAAAGCTATTAATCCGCTCAAAATCTTATTAATTTAAATTACTTATAAAAAGTGAGGAGTGTTAATGATGGATGAAATGGATTATTTAGAAAGTCTGGACAAATATGATATTAAACCTGGTTTAGAAAGGATAGAGTTACTATTAGAATATTTAGGAAATCCCCATGATGAATTAAATGTAATACATATTGCAGGAACCAATGGTAAAGGTTCAACCTCTGCAATATTGACTTCAATTTATAAAGAAGCTGGGTATAAGGTAGGAACTTATAATTCACCTGAAATTGTTGAGTTTAATGAACGGATGAGAATTAATGGGGTTAATATTAGTGATCGAGATTTAAAAGAAGCAATCCAAAAGATTAAACCTGTGGTAAGTAAGGTAGCTCAAGAGCTAGAAAGACCTAGTTTTTTTGAAGTAGTTACAGCTGTGGCAATAGATTATTTTGCGCAACAAGAACTTGACTTAACAATTTTAGAGGTAGGGCTAGGAGGAAGATTAGATGCCACTAATATAGTAAGTAGTTTAGTATCAGTTATTACAAATGTCAGTTTAGATCATACTGAATTTTTAGGTGACACAATAGAGGAGATCGCTTTTGAAAAAGGAGGGATCATCAAAGAAGGACAGCAGGTAATTACTGCTACTAATGATCAAGAAGTACTTACTGTATTACAAAAAATCTGTGTTGAAAATGATTCTAAATTAATAAATGTTTTACAAGAGTATGATTGGGAACAGAAGGAAGGAACATTAGCGTATCAGAATTTCGATTTAGAAGGGCCAACAAGAGATTATTTAGATCTTAAGTTATCTTTGTTAGGAGAACATCAAATTATTAATACAGCTACTGCTATGGGCGTTATAGAAGCCTTAGCAGAGGATTATCCAGTTGATAGTGAAGCTATTCAAGCTGGAGTTTCACAGGTTAAATGGCCAGGAAGATTGGAAGTTATTAATTCTGGGCCAGTAATTATCCTTGATGGTGCTCATAATGAAGCCGGTGCTAGTAAGTTAAAGTTAGCGATTGAGGATTTAGAGTTTGATAATTTGATTTTAGTTCTGAGTATTTTAGGTGATAAAGATTTAGGGGCAATGATTGAGCAAATAGCTCCTTTAGCTACTAAAGTAATTTTGACTAAAAATAAGAATAAGCGTGTAGCAGAGATTAATATAATGAAAAAAGAAGTTACCAAATATAATTCAAATGTGGAGGTGAAAAAAGATTTAGTTGAAGTTTTAGATGATATTGCAGTTCAAGCAACTGCTGAAGATATCATTTTAATTAGTGGTTCTTTATATACAGTGGCTGAAGCAAGGAAGATTATTCTTGAATATACAGAATGATCTTCAAACACTCTAAAAATTATTCTGTATAAACTAGAATGGAGTATAATATAGATTAAGTAAGTTGATCAGAATTTATATGGAAGGGGGGGAGGTCACCTAGTACCTTGATTAGAGTTGATAGGTGACAAGGTTATGAAACGAAATAATCGCAAGATTAAATCGGGACTTTCCTTAGTAGTGATGTTAGGTTGTATGGCTGTAATTGCAAGTGTCTTTGGTTATTTTATTAGTAGCTGGTTTCTAGATTATGTTACTGCACCACAAGAAGAAATTCAGTCTACCACTGAAGAACGGATCATGGTTGAGGAAGAAGAAATGCCAGATAATCGCGAATTGGAAGAAGAATCTGGGGTAACTATTGGGGGAGATGAAGACTTTAATTATGCTGAAGAAATGGAAGAGGATATGGAAGAGGGTATGGATGAGGAGAGTATGGAACAAACAATAGCTGATGAAGATTTATATACTGTCCAGGTAGGAGCTTTTGGTGAGGAGGAGAATGCTCAAGGGTTAGTAAGAGATTTAGAGATAAAAGGATTTACAGCTTATATTACAAGTGAAAATCCTTATCGAGTACAGGTAGGAGCCTTTAGAGAAAAGGCAGCAGCGGAACAATTAGGGGATGAACTTGAAAAGTCTGGTTTCCCTGCTTTTATTAGCAATTAAAAAGAGGTCCACATTTTTAGTGGACCTCTTTTAATTTTGATAATTTTGAATTTGTAAAAATGATACAAATTACTTGACTTCTAATATTGTAAATTATAAAATTAAACTTGAGTGAGTTAATTTGTAAATAGATTAACTCAAATTAGTTTGAGACTTATATTATTAACATTGAGTCTTCTCAGCTAAAAGAATAGAAGATAAAATATTTAATCGTAGGATGCTTTGCAAATATTGATGGTTTTAGTATTTTAAATGTGTGATTTTAAATTTCCTACGGGTCTTAAAAAACAAGACCTTTCGTGAAAATCATATCCACTGTTAATTATCAATTGTACATTATACACTAAGACGGGGGGCAGAGAAATTTAGTTATTTGCGAAGCATTGTAATAACAGATTTTAGTTTAGCTGAGAGCAATTAATAAAAGGGGTGAAAAGATGGAAGCTAAAACTTTTGAACATGGGATTCATCCTAGTTATAATAAAGAATTATCTAACAATAAAGTTTTAAAAAAGGCTAGTGTACCTGAAGAAGTTGTAATCGCTTTACAACAGCATATTGGTGCACCAGCTAAGCCGATTGTTGAAGTTGGTGACACAGTTGGTTTAGGAGAAAAAATTGCTGAAGCTGGAGGGTTTGTTTCTGCTAATATCCATGCTAGTGTTTCAGGAGAGGTTGTTGCTATAGAAAATTCGGCAATCAGAATTAAAAATGATGGCGAAGACAGATTAGCTGAAGGTATTGAACCTCAAGGTGAACTTGGTGATTTATCAGTTGAAGAGTTAAGACAGATTGTACAAGAAGCAGGGGTTGTAGGATTGGGAGGAGCTACTTTTCCAACGCATGTCAAGGTATCAATTCCTGATGATAAAGATGTAGAGGCAGTTATTTTAAATGGAGCAGAATGTGAACCATATCTAACTGTTGATCATCGAGTAATGGTTGAACAGACTGAAGAGATGATCTATGGTTTGAAGGCGTTAATGAAAATGTCTGAAGCGAAAGAAGGTTATATTGGGATTGAGGTTAATAAACCTGATGCCATTGAAAGAACAAAAGAGTTGATCAGTGATGAGCCAAATATTAAATTTGTTCCGTTAGAAGTTAAGTACCCACAAGGTGGAGAGAAGCAATTAATTGATGCTGTTTTAGGTAAAGAGGTTCCTTCTGGTGGGTTGCCTTTGGATGTTGGGGTAGTAGTTAATAATGTTGCTACTGCTGTGGTAGTTGCTGAAGCAATTCAAGAGGGAATGCCATTGGTTGAGAGAGGAGTCACTATTACTGGGGTTATTAGTGAACCACAGAACTTACTAGTAAGGATAGGAACACCTATTGAAGAAGTAGTAGAACAATGTGGAGGTTTTAAAGAAGAACCAGGCAAATTAATTTTAGGCGGGCCAATGATGGGTCAAGCCCAAGTTGACTTGACTAGTCCAGTAACTAAAGGGACTTCTGGTATCTTAGCTTTAAGTAAGGCAGATGTTGCTGAATATCAAGAGCCTAAACCTTGTATTCGCTGTGCTCGATGTGTTGATGTCTGTCCAGTGAAATTAATACCGACTGCTTTGATGAATTTATCTCAAGCTGATAAAATTTTAAACTTAAAGGATTATAATGTTTTAGATTGTATTGAATGTGGATCTTGTAGCTATATTTGTCCTTCTAAGATTGATATTTTAGATTGGATTAAATTAGGAAAAGGAAAAGTTCAAGCTCATATTAGAGAAAACAAATGATAGGAGGGAAGAATATGGATAATACAACAAATTTAACCGTTTCATCAGCACCTCATGTTAGAAGTAAAGAGACAACTTCTAATATTATGTATCAAGTTGTCTTGGCATTAGTACCAGTTATGCTGGCTGCTTTTTACTTCTTTGGTTCAGCTGCTATTTATTTATTGTTGACTTGTGGTATAACTGCTATGTTAGCAGAAGCGGCTGTACAAAAATTAAGAGGTAAGCCAGTAACAATCAGTGATGGTAGTGCATTATTGACTGGGCTAATTTTAGCATTGACCTTACCACCGAAGTTACCACTTTGGATGGCTATTTTCGGTAGTATAATAGCTATTGTTTTAGGTAAGCATATCTTTGGTGGGTTGGGACATAATGTTTTCAATCCTGCTTTAGTAGGGCGTGCTTTTTTGACTCTTTCTTATGTAGTTTCAATGACAGAATGGACAGCTCCTAATGGAGTAGTTGATGCTATGTCAACTGCAACTCCACTAGAAGGAGAAGCAGAGGTAATCAATCTATTTATAGGTCGAGTTGGAGGTTCTTTAGGAGAGACATCTGCGCTTGCTATTTTATTAGGTGGATTGTACTTGCTCTACAAAGGATATATTGATTGGAGAATTCCAGTAGGATATTTGGGTACTGTAGCAGTATTAACTACATTTGTTGGTGAGCAAGGAGCATCATTCCATCTATTTGCAGGAGGACTTATGTTTGGAGCTATTTTTATGGCTACAGATATGGTAACCAGCCCAGTAACTAAGAAGGGAAGATGGTTTTTTGCAATTGGCTGTGGTCTTATAACGACTATTATTCGTGTTTTTGGAAATTATCCTGAAGGAGTATTGTTTTCCATTTTATTGATGAATATGTGTGTACCATTGATCGACCAGTATACGCTACCACGGATTTATGGCGAGGTGAAAGCAAATGGCTAATGATAAGATGCAGCCACGGTTAATTTTGGTTTTGACATTAATTACTATAGCCTCTGCAGTATCGTTGACCTTCATTGATGATCTAACTGCTCCTTTAATTGCTGAAGAAGCAGAAAAGAGGGTTCAAGAAGCTGTTTTATCTGTAGTACCAGATGCAGTAGATTTTGAAGAAGTAGAAGATGAAAACTTTGAAATTTTTAAGGCTTTAGATGAGGTAGGAGAAGTCGTTGGGGTAGCTGTTCAGCATGATATACGAGGTTATACAGGTCCTATTGATGTGATGGTTGGCTTAGATATGGCTGAAGAGAAGATAATTGCTTTAGATGTCTTATCTCATACAGAAACTCCAGGGTTAGGAGCTAGAATAACAGAAGATGAGTTTCGCGATCAGTTTAGAGGAAGAGACTTTTCTTCTCAAGAGGAAGTTGATATAATAGCTGGAGCAACAATTTCTAGTAATGCTGTTGAGGTAGTAGTAAGCGAAGTTGTTGAATCAGCAGAAGATATTCAAGCTGCAGTTGAAAGTGGGGGTGAATAAATAATATGGCTGAAAAAACTCAAGATTTTGTAAAGGGTCTCTGGGAAGAAAATCCTGTCTTTGTCATGTTATTGGGTATGTGTCCTGTATTAGCTGTTACTAGTACAGCTACGAACGGTTTATTTATGGGGCTTGCAACAAGTTTTGTTCTGCTTGGAGCAGGGATTGTAAACTCTTTATTACAAAATATAATTCCTGATGAAGTTCGGATTCCTAGTTTTATCGTTGTAATTGCTACTTTTGTAACCATAGTTGATTTAGTCTCAAGAGCTTATATGCCTGCAATCGCTGAGCAGTTAGCTCTATTTATTCCTTTGATTATTGTTAACTGTTTAATCTTGAATCGTTCTGAAGCTTTTGCCTCTAATGTAAATGTTTTACGAGCTATAATAGATGCTTTAGGTAGAGGGTTAGGTTTTACTTGGGCTTTGACATTTTTAGGTGGTATTAGAGAGATTCTTGGTTTTGGAACTTTATTTAGAGGAACTGGGGCTGTTATTCAAGTCTTAGGTGAATGGTACCAACCAATGTTGATTGCTATTTTACCAGCAGGAGCTTTTATTACTCTAGGATTAGTTGTTGGTTTGGTTAATGTGATTATGAGTAAATCATTCAGCATTAAAGAATTATTTGGAGGTTCTTCTGCTGTTAAAGAAGAACAAACAACTGCTTAAGGATTGAGAAATAAGGGGGGGAAGTTATGACAGAATTATTCTTGTTATTTATGGCTGCATCTATAACAAATAACTTTGTTTTGATGCAGTTTTTAGGAATTTGTCCTTTTTTAGGGGTTTCTAAAGAGGTTCCAACAGCTTTTAGTATGGGGTTAGCGACTACTTTTGTAATGACTACATCGGCGGTTGTAACTTGGCTTGTTGAAACTGTTATTTTAATCCCACTAGGAATTGAATATTTACGATATATTGCTTTTATTTTAGTAATTTCTTCATTCGTACAACTAACTGAGTTATTTGTTAAAAAAGTTAGTCCGCCTTTATATAAAGCATTAGGTATCTTTTTACCATTAATTACAACTAACTGTGCTATTTTAGGATTGGCCCTTATAATTTCAATGGAAGGGCATGGTTTTATTCAGAGTGCTGTCTTTGGTTTAGGGGCAGGAGTCGGTTTTACGATAGCAATTGTATTGATGGCTGGGATAAGAGAACGGTTAGAATTTGCTGACGTTCCTGAACCATTAAAAGGAGCACCGATTACTTTGTTAGTGGCTGGAATGATGGCATTAGCATTTACTGGACTTGCAATGTAAATTAGGGGGGAATATAATGGGAATTACTTCTTTTGCACATGCATCTTTCGGACTAGGGGTTTTAGGAGTAATATTTGGAACCGGTCTAGCCTATGCATCAGTAAAATTTGCAGTAGAAGAGGATCCAAAGAAGCTAGAGATTGATGATGCTTTACCTGGGACCAACTGTGGAGCTTGTGGTTTTGCAGGTTGTTCTAGTTATGCAGAAGCAGTGGCCAAGGAAGAAGTAGGAGTTGACTGTTGCCCGGTTGGTGGTTCAGAATTAATAGAGAAGATAGCTGACATTATGGGTGTTGCTGCTTCTTCAGTAGAAAAGAAGAGTGCTCAAGTGCTATGTCAGGGTGGTAATCAAGAAACATTTAATAAAGCAGAGTATCAAGGGATGTCAAGTTGTCAGGCAGCTAGCATGTTAGATAATTTCAAATCCTGTGAATATGGTTGTTTAGGATTTGGTGATTGTGCTGCTGTTTGTGATTTTGATGCAATTGTAATGAATGAGAATGGTTTACCAGAGATTGATCATGATAAATGTGCTGAATGTAGAGTCTGTGTTACAGAATGTCCACGGGATATAATTGAATTAGTAAGTAGTACGGAAGATGTTGTTACTAAGTGTAAATCAGTCTTAAAAGGGAAAGAAGTTAAGAATGCTTGTGAAAAAGGATGTTTTGGTTGTACAATTTGTGCTAAGAAATGTCCTGTTGATGTGATTGAGATGGAGGATAACTTGCCAGTAGTTGATACTGAAGGGTGTGTTGGTTGTGGGGTATGTGTTAAAAATTGCCCAACTGATGCCTTTGTAGAAGTCGCTTTTTAATAAATAAGATGAAGATTACAATTGAAAAATGATTAAAAAACAAGAGGGATCAGTTAATTAAATTGGTTCCTCTTATTTTTATTGTTTAGAAATTATGTTTTTTAGAGGAGCTCTATTACAATATTGAGTTGACAGTGTACACTGATATTTAGTTGATGCAAGTGATGGTTTAACTAAAATTTAGAAGGGTAGCTAAAGGTATAGACACTTATAGGTTTTTTTGATATAATAAGACAAGAATTGGATTTAGAAGTGTTCTTAATCAGATTAATTTCAAGATTTTATTTTTTATCTAGAACAGCCAAGAAAACTCCATCTAAGCTACTGTATTAGGTGGAGATGAATTGGCTATTTTAAATTT